>NZ_RZSU01000148.1:0-12924 GCF_003997585.1 Mesorhizobium sp. M5C.F.Cr.IN.023.01.1.1
GTGTGATAGGGGATCTCAAGGCGCAGATCGCGGCCGCGAATGTGGGGTCTCGCCGCATTGTCGAACTGCTCGACAAATTTGGCGTCGAAGTCGTGAACGAGGCCAAGGAAATCATCTTCGATCAAACCGAAAGCTTCGAGCGGGCAGCCATCGAAGCTATTGCCGATGGAGAATATTCGGCGGAAGGATATGTCGATGATGATGGCTTGGGCAACGGTCCGCTCCGCGTGAAAATGCGGGTGACTGTAAAAGGTAGCAACATCGAAATCGATCTGACAGAGGCCAGCGATCAGACACCTGGGCCGATCAACAGCGGAGCTTCCCAGACAATTTCCGCATGTCGAGTCGGATTCAAATATCTGTTCGCATCGGACAAGCCGGTTAACGGTGGTTCGTTTCGATCGCTGTCGGTGAAACTGCGCGAGGGATCGTTTCTCGCCTGTACCAGTCCCGCCCCTGCAAACTGGTACTTTAGTTCCCTCGGACTACAAATCGACCTCCTGGCCAAGGCATTAGCAGAAGCAATCCCGGACAGCGTCACAGCTGCTGACTATGGCGATTCGAATCCGGTGATCATGTCGGGCACGGATCCCCGCAACGAAGGGATTTTCATCGATTTCGAATGCCATGTCGGCGGCTGGGGAGCGTTTCGAGGCCACGATGGAGTCTCCGGATTGATCAACAAAGTGAATGGCGGTCTGAGGGACATTCCCATCGAAGTTTGCGAAACACGCTATCCGCTCAGGGTCAGGGAATATGCCCTTCGACCGGATTCCGGGGGCGCCGGACAGTGGCGCGGCGGCTGTGGCATCAACAAAGTCTATGAAATGCTTTCCGACAACTGTGCTGCCGGTTTCTGGTGGGAACGGTCCGTCACGCCGGCATGGGGGCTGTTCGGCGGCAAGACGGGGCGTCCACCAGCGGTAACGGTCCGGTCCTCCAAATCAGGAGATATCAGCTGCCTGAAAGCCAACGGTATTAAGTTGAAGTCCGGCGATCTGATCATATGCCGATCGGGAGGCGGCGGCGGGTACGGCGACCCTTCGCAGCGCGAGAGAAAAGCAATTGAAGACGATCTTGCAGACGGCTTCATCACCGAGGAAGGCGCAATTCAGGACTACGGATACGAACCGAAGCCGTGATAGGCAGGGTTCGCTTTTCGGTGCCCACAACTATTTGAAACTCCCGCTCGGGCGGGAGTTGTGGAGGCAATATGCACGACAAAAACACGTCTCTTAGAGAGCTGGACAAGCAGTCACTGATCCATCCATACACAAATCTGGCCACCCATCAGCAGTCCGGCCCATTGATCATCGAGCGTGGCGACGGCATCCACGTTATCGACGAAAACGGCAAGAGCTATATTGAAGGGCTGGCTGGATTGTGGAGCACTTCGCTTGGTTTCAGCGAACCCGAACTCGCAGCTGCGGCTGCCAGACAGTTCGAGAAGTTGCCTGCCTATCATAGCTTCAACGGCATGGCCACTCGGCCGATGATCGAACTGGCCGATCGCCTAAAGGACATGGTTCCCATATCCGACGGACGTGTCTTTTTTGCCAATTCCGGTTCTGAGATCAACGACACCGTCGTCAAGCTAATTTGGTACGCTAACAACATTCTGGGCTGTCCCGAAAAGAAGAGGATCATCACGCGGGAGCGCAGCTACCACGGCGTAA
Organism: Mesorhizobium sp. M5C.F.Cr.IN.023.01.1.1; assembly: GCF_003997585.1. NCBI lineage: Bacteria > Pseudomonadati > Pseudomonadota > Alphaproteobacteria > Hyphomicrobiales > Phyllobacteriaceae > Mesorhizobium > Mesorhizobium sp. M5C.F.Cr.IN.023.01.1.1. The sequence continues at coordinate 1,677 of NZ_RZSU01000148.1, forward strand.
CGGTCGCGACCGCTTCCATGACCGGTCTGACCGCTTGTCATGACGGTTTCGACCTGCCGCTCGACCGGTTTCTGAAATGCATGTGCCCGGATTACTATCGCGAGGGCCTGCCGGGCGAAAGCGAGGAGCAGTTTTCCGAGCGCTGCGCCGACGATCTCAGAACCTTGATCGAGCGCGAGGGTGCGAACACAATCGCTGCATTTTATGCTGATCCGGTGATCGCGGGCGGCGGCGTGGTGCCACCTCCAGCTGGTTACTTCGAAAGAGTTCAAAAGATCCTGCGGGAAAATCACATCCTGTTCGTCGCGGACGAGGTGATTTGCGGTTTCGGCCGCACCGGGCGGGTATTTGCGTGCGACACCTACGATCTGCGGCCGGACGTTATCACAGTCGCCAAGGCACTATCGTCCGCCTATCTGCCGATCTCGGCCGCGGTTGTGGCGCCGGCTATCTGGGAACCGCTCATCACCGGCAGCGAAAGATATGGCCCGTTCGCTCACGGGTTTACCTATTCGGGTCATCCGGTCTCGGCGGCGGTCGCGCTCAGGACGCTTGAGATCTACGAGGAACGGTCAATTTTCCAGCATGTCCAGTCTGTCGCGGCGCATTTCGCGAAGCGTATCGACTCCTTCGCAGGCCACCCCATGGTTGGGGATGTCAGGCGGATCGGGCTACTCGGCGGAATTGAATTCTCACCAAACGCGGCCACCAAGGCGCAATTCGACAAGTCTCTGGGAGTAGGTGCATTCTGCAGTCAGCAATGCCGCAACCATGGACTGATCGTCAGGAATATCGGGGACATAGTCGCTTTTTGCCCGCCGCTGATTATCTCAGAGCTCGAAATCGACCAAATGTTCCGGCGGTTTGAAACCGCCTTGGCTGAAACTTGGGAAATGGTTCGAGCCAATGCATAGTGCGGAACCAGCAGGCCGGCAAAACGCGACGATTGCCGAAACGGGTTCAGCCTATCCGACACTCGGTATGTACATCGACGGTGAACTTATCGAGTCCAGCTCGGCGGCGCCCCGGGAGGTGATAAACCCGGCCGACGAGACAGTGTTGGGTCTCCTACCTTCGGCCACCCCCGAATTGCTGGAAAAAGCGCTGCAATCGGCTGAGCGCGCGTTTGGGTCCTGGCCCCGCTTCCTGCCTGAGCGTCGCAAGGAAGTATTGGAACGGGCAGCGGATATCCTGGCGGAAAGGGAACCCTCGATTGCCGTGCGAATTGTTCAGGAACAGGGAAAGCCGCTGAGCCAGGCCAAGCTGGAAGTCGCCCGTGTCGTCGATCTGTTTCGCTATTATGCGCAGCTGGCGCTGGAATTGCGCGATGCCGACCTAGGGGATAACCGGCATCCAATCAGGCGTTTGTCGAAACCGGTGCCGATCGGTGTCGTAGCAGCCTTCACCGCGTGGAATTTCCCTCTGGTGCTGCCCGGACGCAAGCTGGCGATGGCAATAGCTGCTGGCTGTCCCGTTATCTTGAAGGCGGCAGAGGAAACGCCAGGGGCAGCAATTGAGCTGGCGCGTGCTCTTCAGGAAGCCGGTTTGCCCAATGGGTATCTGAACCTGATCTTCGGGAATCCCGCCGAGATCTCAAGACAGCTGATCGCATCATCGGTGGTTCGAAAAATCACTCTTACCGGCTCGATTCCAGTTGGCAAATCCCTTGCGCGCCTGGCTGCGGAGGATATGAAACCCGCAAGCATGGAATTGGGCGGGCACTCGGCCGCACTTGTCTTCGCTGACGCCGACATAGATGCCGCAGCGAGTCAACTTGCCGCATCCAAGTTTGCGAACGCCGGCCAAGTCTGCACCGCTCCGAGTCGTCTTTTCATCGAAAAGCCCGCTTATGACAGGTTCGTGGACGCATTCTTGCGCAAGGTGCAAAGCTTGAAGATCGGAAATGGACTTCATGCCGACACGGACGTCGGTCCGCTAACGCACGCGCGTCGACTCGATGCCACCGTCACGGTGGTTGAAGACGCAACAGCTCGTGGAGGCCGCATCATCACCGGTGGGAATAGGGTCGAGGGGCCGGGTTATTTCTTCGAGCCCACAATACTGTGCGACGCGGTGCCTGAAAGCCTTGTTATGCGCGACGAGTACTTCGCGCCACTCGCGCCGCTCAACAGGTTCGACAATGAGATGCAAGCAGTAGGTATGGCGAACGCCTTGCCCTATGGACTAGCCGCTTACGTCTATACGCAATCCCGCGAACGCATCGAACGCCTTGTTGAGAATCTGGATGCGGGCGGCGTCTTCGTCAACACAACCGCGACGGTCACTGAATTCACGCCGTTTTGTGGCGTGAAGGAAAGCGGCTACGGGTATGAAGGCGGGCGCAGAGGGCTCGATACCTTCGTTCATTACAGATTGGTCAATACTGGATGAACGAGGTTGTTGCCAGGCGACGAAACTTGTCTCAGCGCCTTCAAGGCGATGAACGGGGCGCGGTTGATTACGGTCTAATGCTGTTGAATTGGCCGACGGAGTAACGAGGATTCGCGCTGCTGCCGAAGTAAGGCCCCGCAACTAGGCGAAGCGCCTCTTTCGTAGAAAGACGAGACCAAAACAGGGATGCAGAATTGCGCTCGACCACGCAATCCTGCGGCAATCGACTTCAATTCTAGCACCGGCCGGGAACGACCTATGGATGCCGCTGTCTCAAACTCAGCCTCAAGTTTTCTGAATAGCGTCGATCGTAACCTCAGGCACGCTATGTCGTTTCTCGATCTTCCCGAGGGACTGGCTGAGCGGATCATCCAGTGCAATTCGACTTATACGGTGCGCTTTGGCGTAAGGCTGCGCGGACGCATGTATAGCTTCGTCGGCTGGCGCTCGGTGCACAGTGAGCATAACGAGCCGGTCAAAGGCGGTATTCGCTTTGCGCCTGATGCCGATGCCGAGGAGGTGGAGGCGCTCGCGGCGCTGATGACGCTCAAATGCGCGCTGGTCGATGTCCCCTTCGGAGGTTCGAAAGGCGCGCTCAGGATCGATCCGCGTGAGTGGGCGCCACAGGAGCTCGAGCGCATCACCCGGCGCTTCACCCAGGAGCTCACCAAGCGCGGCCTCATCAGCCCCGGCCTCAACGTGCCGGCTCCGGACGTTGGCACAAGCGAGCGGGAGATGGCCTGGATGGTCGATGAATTCCGCCGTGCCAATCCTACCGATGTGATCAACGCACGTGCGTGTGTAACCGGAAAGCCGCTCTCCAAAGGTGGAATTTCCGGACGCACCGAGGCGACTGGAAGAGGGGTGCAATTCGCCATTCAAAGCTATCTGCGTGATCCCCGTACGCCCGGAATTGCTGGACGGCGCAACCTCAAGGCCGCATCCGTGATCGTTCAAGGGTTCGGCAATGTCGGCTACCACGCTGCCAAGTTCCTCTCCGAAGAAGATGGCGCGCGGATCACCGTCATCGCCGAGCGCGACGGATATGTCGCCAATCCGGAAGGCCTCGCGATAGAGGCGCTGAAGCAGCATCAGTTGCGTACCGGCAGCATTATCGGCGTTGCCGGGGCAAAGTCGTTCGCCGGCGACATGACGGGTCTGGAGCAGCCCTGCGACATTCTGATTCCGGCGGCGATGGAAAACGCCATCCACATCGACAATGCCGAGCGCATCAAAGCCCATCTCCTTGTCGAAGCCGCCAATGGCCCGGTCACCTTCGAGGCCGACCAGATGCTGCGCTCCCAAGGTATCACGATCCTCCCGGATCTCTATGTCAACGCAGGAGGCGTGGTCGTCAGCTATTTCGAATGGGTGAAGAACCTGACTCACATCCCGTTCGGCCTGATGGAAAGACGGAGGCGCGAGCGGCGCAACCAGACAATCGCCACAGCGCTCGAGCGGATGACAGGCCAGCCGTTCCCCGCCGACATCCGCGATGAATTTCTCGAAGGGGGCGCCGAGATCGATCTTGTCCGATCCGGCCTCGAGGACGTGATGCGAAGTACCTGGGCACGTATCGCCGACCTGCTTGAGGAGCAGCCGGAACTCGGCGACTACAGAACGGTCGCCTACGTCGCGTCCATTCGCAAGGTCGCTGACGCATATGAGGCGATAGGGATATGAGACCCACCCCCGAAACCATCAGGGGTGTAAAAAACAGGTTTTGCCGCCGCCTGGTCGCCGACCGATCGGGCACTGTGCGCGGCGCGCCCTGCCGGCTCTCCTCCCAACCGGCAGGGCGCCGATTCAAGGCAATGGGAGGTTGCCGATCGCGGCTTTGAAGGAGCTGACCAAAGCCGGCGCAAATGCGCATCGGGTCTTGCAGACGCGCATGGAGACACATCATCGGTCGGTGATCAGCTGCTCCAGCTGTGGTCTGCTTTGTCGAGCTGAACCGATAGACCGACGCCGATCGACAGTTTGGGACGGCCTTTTGCAACACCGCGGGAGGAAGGAAGAACGGAATGAACGAAGAGAAGGACGATACCGGCGTAAATGGCCGACGCGACGAACTCGCAGCACTGTTTAGACCGGTCGCAATTCCGGAGGTCGTGGCAGCCCAACTTATGATCACCATCGGGTTTGGCGGCAACATTCGCAAGCGGCGGTCATGCGAGCTGCGCTTACCCCTTATGGACCCCCAAACCGACTAAACTGGACTGCCGATCTTCGCTGCGGCCACTATGCAGGAGATCAATGTGCTCAAACATTGCTCGCAGCGCATTCTGGACTCGCGATGAGTTCCGCTTCCTTCTGAAGGAGCCCCAATGAATGAGATTGGCGAAGCCGGATCCAATGATTCCGACGTTGAGGTACGATCTCTACGGCTAGAGTTCTCTTCCGCTTCAATGCAGTTCGATCCTCACGAACAGCGACAGTTTGTGCTTGAGGAGGTCCATGCCCGGCCCTTCAGGCCGATCGTAACACCTGCGCGGATTCTTCACTTTGCGTTCTTGACGGCCCCAGAAGAAGCCCAGGCGGATCGTGCCGCATTCACCGCGCTCTGCAACAAATTCGGCACCCCCGGTCCTGGGCCGATAGCTCACCATTATGGTGTCAAGCTCGATCATGGCATCTTGCGTTGGGAACAGCACACCGAGTTCACCAGCTATAGCTGGCGGATCTCCGTTGGGCACAGCTCAAAAGAGGGAGGCGCGGTAACCGAGTTCGCAGAGATAATGGGACGCATTCCACAGCCGGGCCGACATCTCGCATCGATTGAAGTCTTGGTAGCGACACCGGAAGAAGCCCCGGACCTTGAGGCCATTTTCTTACAAGAATCATTATGCGCGATGTCGGCGGAGAATGGTCAGGCTGTGATCGCAACGGATTTTCGGGCAGCCGCCAACGGATTCGTGAAAATCCGGGTTATCGACCGCGGGCTACCTCCGATGCGGATCGGAGCGCTCGTTCAGCGACTGCTTGAGCTTGAAACTTATCGCGTCCTCGCGCTGCTGGGTTTGCCGGAGGCCTACCGCCTGGCTCCATCGGTGCGGCGCATCGAGGAGCAACTGGTCGAACTGACCCGCCAGATGACTGAGGTCACCACGCTGGAAGCAAACCAGCAACTCCTGGACAGGCTGGCCAAGCTTGCCGCCGATCTCGAAGCGGGTGCAGCCGAATCCCTTTATCGCTTTGGCGCCACTCGCGCCTATCAGAGCATCGTGCAAGGGCGGCTCACCGCGATCGGGTTCGAGCCGATCGAAGAACACCAAACCTTTTCGGCCTTTCTTAACCGGCGCATGGCGCCAGCCCTACGAACCTGCGCCTCGATCGAGGAACGCCAGATTAATCTCTCGCGAAAACTGGCCCGCGCCACTCAGCTCCTGCGCGCGAAGGTCGACGTTGGGATGGAAGCGCAAAATCGGGAAATCCTGTCGACGCTGAGCGAGCGCGCCCACATGCAACTGCGGCTGCAGCAGACCGTCGAGGGGCTGTCGATTGCTGCCATCAGCTACTACGTCATCGGTCTGCTCGGACACGCCGTAGGCGCGGCCCCGCATCTCGGCGTATCGATCGACGCACACCTCGTTATGGCTTTGGCGATCCCCATCGTTCTAGGGGCAGTGGCGATCCTGGTTCGTTGCCGTCTGCGCAGACATCAACCGGCCGAAACTGTCGCCCGCGGCGGCGCTCACAATTGAAGAGATGGCCTTTAGCGTCCTGGCGATCGCGGTGGAGATGAGCCATGTTTGAACCCGCCGCTGCCGTCTGACTGCGAGGAATCGGAATGGTAGATATCCCTCACTTCCCGGCATGGCAGTTTTCCGCGGAAATCAGCAGCAGCAAGAACGGAGCATGTCTAACAAGGAGGTTCGAGTGTTAAGAACCTGGTTCCAGAAGCTGTCCGATATCTCGTCGCTGGCGAGAACAGAGGCGATGTTGAAGGAGGCGCTCACCGATGCCGTCCGTGAGCTCGGCTTCGACTGCTATGCCTACCTGAACATTCAGCCGGTGCGGAGCTACGCGGTATCGAACTACGCGAACGAGTGGCAACAGCGCTATTTGGATTGCGGCTACAAGGATATCGATCCAGTCGTCAGGACCGCAAGGACAAGAATGGAGGCGTTCACGTGGGCGCCCGAGAGCCCGAGAAAGGTATCGTCCCGAATTCGCGCCTTCTACGCTGAGGCAGGCGACTTCGGTATCCGGTCGGGAATTACGATCCCGATCAGGACGGCATTTGGTCACCTGTCCATGCTGACCGTCGCATCGCATAAGCCATCGCTGTCGCTGGAGCGCGACATCGACCAGCTTGCGGCTGTGACAGCCGTCGCGCTGCTCCACGCAAAGCTCGAACAACAGGAAGTCGAGCCCACGGCGAGCGTTCAGGCCGAGCTCACCGCCAGGCAGGCTCTTTGCCTGAAATGGTCGGCCGAAGGCAAATCGATGAAAGCAATCGCGGCGATCGAGGGCATGTCCTTCGCAACGGTGAACTTTCACCTGAACAATGCTCGCAAGACCCTCGACGCGGGAAGCCTCGCGCAGGCAACAGCCCTCGCAACGAAGCTCAAGCTGATCTAGTGTATGTGAGGTCGTGTGCTGCACGCCCGCAGACCCACGATCTCGTGCGCCGCTCCCGCTTGGTCGGGCCCCGTAGGCCATCGAAATGAACGTCATGGCGACGCCTCGACACCATACCCGATCATTACTGGAAAACGGAGGCTAACCTCTCTATAAGGCGGCGCAGGGCAGTACGCGCTGCCCCGGGGTGTGGAAACCCCTACTCAGCGGTCGGTGCCAACCGGAAAGGCACCAAGGATCCTCTGGCTTTACGGCCGGGGGCCTGTGACGAATGTCCAGGCGCCTCGGTGCTAAAGGTCGCAGGACTGTCTGAGTACAGTTTCCAACCCCCGGCTTTGGATCAGGGATTGACGTTCGCGGGGGCGCACCGCGGACGATGTTTCAAGAAGAGTACAAATGGCCACCGACATAGGCAGCTGTGAGCAGTCCGAGCACAAAACCACCTTGAGGCCAGTGATCGGCCTTACCGAAAATCTCCCGAAGAGGGATCTTGAACAGATCACGATTCAGGCGATCCGAACCCACCGACGCCTTCGCAACGCAGCCGAGGCCAGGTACGAGGAATGGCGCCAGTCGCCGGCTGTCGCGGCTTGCGATACCGTGGGGCCTGCACGCATCGCCTATGTCACGGCAATGATCGACATGCACGCGCAGCAGACGGTCCTTTCGACCTTGCTCGACATGCTCGGCCACGTCCCGTCAGTGCCCGCCGACTGACGCTAAGCCTGCCGACCGACGCTAAGGTGCCGCTCAGATCAGTCCAAGCTCGCACATCGAGCGATCCGGATATCAGCCGCGATAGGCGCCGGGGAAGATAATGTCCTGGTCGACGAGGACGTTGAATTGGTACCCCGGCCGGATTTCAATTGTCGGCTGGACGTCGAGATTTCTGTTGATGGTGCGCTCGGCAACGCGGCCAAACGTCTCCGCAAAATTCCGCCGCGCCGCATCGGACGCCGTGTCCTGCGTGGCAAGCGTCGAACTCTCGGGTAGCGCCATATCGATGCCGGTGCCGATGATGGCGAGCAGCACCGCCGAGCCGAACGTTTTCAGATAATGGTTGTTCACCTTGTCGTTGAACCCGCCATAGCCCTCGGCGTCAGTTCCCGCCATGCCGCCAACGTGCAAGGAAGAGCCGTTCGGGAAGATGATGTCGGTCCAGACGACGAGCACGCGCGACTGACCGAACGAGACCTTGCTGTCGTACCGCCCGAACAGCTTGGCGCCCTGCGGGATCAGCAGGCGATGGCCGGTGGCGCTGTCATAGACGTTCTGGCTGACCTGAGCCGTAATGCGTCCGGGAAGATCGGAGTTGATGCCGCTGATGAGCGTCGCCGGGATCACCGAGCCGCGCTTGAGCTCGTAAAGGGATTGCTGAGGAACGACCTGATTGGGGAGATAGCCGAGCTCCTTGAGGTCGGCGTTGAAGAAGTCCTCCTTTGAACGCTGCCCGTTCGGATCGAGGTTCTGGCCGTTGAGGCCGGCCTGCAGCGCCGCGCCATAGAGGTCGGCCGCAGAGCCGCTGCGCGCGCTGGCGGCCCCGCCTGTCGTTTCCGCCGCGGCCGAGTCCGTGGCTGTCCGCAGCTTATCGACGTCGACGGCGATTGGTGAATCGTAGGCCGAATCGTTCGCCTGCAGGCGCGCCATGCGCTGGCGATAGCGCTCGCGAAGATACTGCTCCTCGGCTTCGCGTGCGAGGCGCGCGCGCCAGACGGAGTCCGGCTCGAGATCGGGTGCGGGGCGTTCCGGCGGGGTAGCGTCCGGGACGCCTGGAGCGACTTGAACCTCAGGTTCCGTGCGCTCGGGCGGCGCTGGCTGAAACACCGGCGCTGCCACTGGTTCGCCGATGATGCCATCGGAGACGCCGCGCTTCAGCTGGTCGGCATAGGTCGAAGCCGGAGCCCCCCCGGCGCGGTCGATCTCCGGTTCGCGGGAAAAATAGAGACCCCGCGATGTCAGCCCATAGATGATCACCGCGAGGAACGCGACGACGAGGCCGATCGCGATCACCACGGGAAGGCGGTTGAGCCGCCGAATTTTAGGCTCGGCCGCCCCGCCGCCAAGTTTCAGGGACTGGACCATCTCTCCCCTCCCCTCACCCGCGTTGCATGACCGACAGCGGGCTCGCCGGCGTCGCGCCCGCGGAAGTCGCGGTGTAGGTACGGCCGAGGTCGAGCGAGCCGGTCGACAGGCGGGCCAGCACCTGCCCGTCATAGCTGTCGAGAACGTAGGCGAGCGGGATCAGCTTTTCGCCTTCCGTCTTCTGGTCGGAGACGACGGCATAGCCCCAGGCCTTGAGCGCGGCCTCGAGCGCTCCGCCGAAGGGCGAGCCGTCGGGCTTGAGCAGGATCGTCCCGGTGCCGGGCCCGGCATGCTCGGCAAGCCGGCTCACCATGTCGCCGGCGATGGCGCTTGCCGCCCGGCCGGAGATCTCCGGCGGCGCGGAACTGGCGACGAGCCTGTCCGCTCCCAAGGTCTGGCAGCCGGAAAGCAGCGCGGCGGCGATGGCGGTCGCGAGGAATCGCCGGACGGGACGGCCAGCACGCATCGCCTACCCTCCCCGCCTGATACTGATCTTCTCCCTGCGCCAGCCGACGCCGGATACCAGCACGGCGCGATCGACATGATAGTCGACCACCATCATGTTGCCCTTCATCCGATAGTTGACGATGCGGTTTTCGCCGCCCGACGTGACGAAGAGCACCGGCGCGTCCTGGCCGGTAATGGAGCGCGGAAACTGGATGTAGGTCTTCTCGCCGTCGGAATAGACGCGCGTCGGCCGCCAGCGCGCGCTGCCGCTGACGCTGTACTGGAAGTTCAACTGCTCTGCCGGCACGCCGGCGCCGGGAATCGTGTTCGCCTCGAGCCGCGCATTGATGTCGTTGAGGCGCGCCGAGACGTCTTCCGGATACTCGAAGCCGACACGCGCCATATACTCGCGGTGATGCGACTTGAGCTGGATGTGGTAGGTACGCCGCGACGTCGTCACCACCATCGAGGTGACGAGGCCCGGCTCCGCCGGCTTGACAATCAGGTGGATTGCCTGGCCGCCGACGGCGCCCGAGGTTGCCGGCTCGACCTTCCAGCGAACCGTGTCGCCGACCAGAACATCGCGCACGACCTCGCCAGCCTGGAGCTCGATATCGCAGACCTGCAGGGGCGAGCACACGACGGAAGGCTGGATCTCGCCATAGAGGAAGATCACCTTCCCGTCCGGTCCCTTGGTCACCAGTCCCCTTGAGCCTCGCCATTGACCAGAGATGGTTGTCCCCTTGGCCTCGTTGGCGCTCATCTCCTGCGCCTGAGTTGCAGGCGCCGCAACGATGCTGGTCGCTGCGACCGCGGCCAGCGCGAGCGCCGCCGCCGTCATCATCATTCCTTCTCTCGTCATTGCGTTCAGCGGGCCTTTCACAGCTGGGCGGTCCATTCAAAGTCCCGCAGATAAAGGCCGATCGGATTGAGGCGGATGACGCCCTCGTCCTGCGGCGGGGTCAGTGTCACGGTGGCGATGCCGCGGAAGCGCCGGACCGCGGTCTCCTTGCCCTTCCGGTCGCGCTCATATTCGGTCCAGTCGATCTGGTAGCTCTGGTTGGAAAGCGGCACGACATTGTTGACCTCGACGGCGACTGTCGCCGTCTTCGCCTTCTCGAACGGCGAGTTGCCGCGGAACCAGGCATTGATCTTCTCGGTCGCGGGATCGGAGGTGCGCAGCAGCGCGTAGGTGCGGTCGATATATTGTTTTTGCACCACGGCGTCCGGGGTCACGCTGCGGAAGGTCGACACGAAGCTTCCGAGCGTCGCCCGCACCACCCGGGGGTCGGCATATTCGATCTGTTGCGGGAATCCGGCCGTCATTGCGGTGCCAAGGCGATCGACCTCGACGATATAGGGAACAAGCTTGACCTCGGTGCTCTGATAAAGCGCGTAGCTGAAGCCGATCACCGCCATCAGCATGCCGGTGATGCCGACGATGCGCCACGCGGCCGCGGCCTTCACATAGGAGCCATAGCGCTCGTTCCATTCCTGGCGCGCGGCAATATAGGGGTTTTCGGGCGGGGTGCGGGCGGCCATGCTGAAGCGCGTCTCCGCTTACTGGTCCTGGATCGGGGGTCGGGATGGTGCCGGCGTCGGCGTCTTCTGACGCGTCTGGTCGAGCTTGGCATTGGCGAGCCCGAGCAGCGACCCGGCATAGGCGCCGGGTGCGGCGATCGCCTTCTCCTTGGCCGCCGAGCCGGCGGCCCAGCCGGCATTGCCGACGCCGGACGCCATGCCC
>NZ_RZSU01000149.1:0-12849 GCF_003997585.1 Mesorhizobium sp. M5C.F.Cr.IN.023.01.1.1
TCAATATACCCTAATCGGGATCCGGCTTGCGGGTCTTGCGCCCGGATCTAGCCAGGCGTTTCGTCTCGGCCGCGGCTTCGGCCGCCGCGCGCTCCTTCTCGGCGAATTCAGCCTCGATCTGGTCGTCGTCGATCGGCCACGCCTCGTGCTTCTTGGTCTCGACGACGGCGCGCGGCGCCGATGGAATTTCGATATGCTGGTCGGCGAAAACATCGAGGACAGCAAACCGGATGTCGTTCTGCACGATGTTGCCATTCATGACGTCGGCCAGGAACACACGGATTTCGAATTCGAGAGCGGCCGGCCCGAAATTGGTGAACAGCACGAAGGGTTCGGGATTCTTCAGCACCAGTGGATGGCCGCGCGCAATCTCCAACAGCGTAGCATGGGCCTGCTTGACGTCGCTGCCGTAGGCGACGCCGACCTTGATGTCGATTCGACCGAGCTTGTTGCGGTGCGTCCAGTTGCCGACGGCATTGTTGATCAGGTTTGAATTGGGCAGGATCACCGACTGCCGCTGGAACGTCTCGATCTCGGTAGCCCGCACACTGATCTTCTTGACCGTGCCGCTGATGTCACCGGCGACGATCCAGTCGCCGACCTTGAACGGCCGCTCGGCCAAAAGAATCAGACCGGAGACGAAGTTGGAGACGACATTCTGCAGGCCAAAGCCGATACCGAGGGACAGGGCGCCGGCGACAAGCGCCAGATTGGAGAGATCGATGCCCGCCGCCGAGACGCCGACGAGTGCTGCGAGCGCCACGCCGGCATAGCCGACCGCCAGCCGGATTGAGTTTCGCACGCCGGTGTCGACTTTACCGCGCGCCATCACGGAGCCGTCGAGCCAGCCCTGGAACCAGCGCGTCAGGAAATAGCCGATGATGAAGACAATGATGCCGGTCAGGATGCCGGTCACCGAGATCGTCACCGAGCCGATGGTGAGGCCCGTCGCCAGCTTGTAGCCCCAGGCCTGGATGTCGCCGGGCTGGAAGCCCCACATCAACAGGATCAGCGGCAGGAACACCAGCACGATCATCAGGTTGATGGCGACGCTGACGACCAGGCCGAGCTGGTCGAGCGCGGACTCCTCATAACTGGAATTGGTCGATAGCCAGCGCCCGATCGATGTGTTGGCAAAGCCGCCTTCCTCGCTGATCGCCCGCGCCGACAGGAAGCCGATATAGGCGGTGACCAGAATCGTGCCGGTGACCACGACTTGCAGCGAGACGAAGATGGCAAGGCCGATATAGCCGAGCAGCGCAGTGGCAATAGTGAAAAGGCCGATCGCGACCGCCGTGTAGCGCAGCCACGCCGGCCAGGGACGCCAGCTTCCGTCGGCAGCCTTGAACGGTTTCAGCAGCCCCATCAGGATCAGGATGACGCCGACGATGATGGTGGCGACAAAACTTCTGGCGATGGTCAGCGACAGCGGCGAGCCCATTTTGTCGTTGACGACCGACAGGAAATTGTTGACGCCGATCACCACCGCCATGGCGGTCGTCAGCCGCACCAGCCAACGTGCCGGGCCGGTTTCAACGGGGATGAGCCTCCAGTTCGGCAGCCGCGGCTCCAGCGCCGCATTGGCCAGCCGGTTAACGCAGAACACCACCGCGATGACCCCGACCAGCGCATTCAGGAAAACGCCAATGTCGCCGCGCAACACGTTATAGTAGTTGAAAAAGAACACGGTCGAGACGAGGAAGACGCCGACCGCCAGCGTCGGCAGCAATGTCGACCAGAACGCCACCGACAGCCGGCTGAGATAGGACGGATCCTCGACGGAAGGGTCTGCTTCGAAGACACGCCCGAACAGACGCCGTCCACCGATAAAAAGCACCGCCGCCAGGGAAAGCGCCATTAAGGTCGCGGCCAGCACAGCCTGGAACTTGAACTTGAAGGCGAACGTCAGCCAGGACGACACCGCTTTGTAGAAGCCGCTAAATTCACCGTTAGCATCGGAAATGACCTCAGGGCTCAGAGCGTCGGACAGTACATAGCGCTTGGTGAGCAGATTGCGAAACAGCTCGCTGCGCATATTGGCGATCTTGGCGATGAGGCCGCTGATGCGGATCGAGAGGTTTTGCGCCGCGGCGATGACAGCATTGATCTCAGCCTTTTCGGACGCCAGCGCCTGGCGTTCGCTGGTCACGATATCGGGTTCGGGTGGCTGGCCCGCGGCCGGCGCCGCCCCGAGCTGATCGAGCCTTGCGTTGATCTCCGAAAGGCGCGGGCGGAAGGCAAGCGCGCTGTTCAGCGCACCTCGCGACATTTCCTCGAGCTGCAGGCGGATATCGACAAGGCTTGCGTCGTCGTCACCGTCCTCCTGGATTTTCTTTTCGAGATTGTCGGTCCTCGTCGTCAGGTCCTGCAGGATTTTCTGCTGGTCGGCGACCACCCCGGACGCAGCCTGGTCAAGCCCCTGCGCCGCCGCATCAAGCGAAAGCGGCGCCCAGGCAACGATCGCCAGGACCAGAACGAAGCGGAGCAGTCGGAAAAGCATGATCGTTTGGCGACTCACAGGCGGTAAGGCGTTCTAAAGCTCGTCCTTGATAAAGACGCTCATACCGGGGAGCAAGCCGTCCGCTCTGTCCGGCGGTCTCGGCGTCGGCCAGTCGAAAAGCGATGGCGCAATATTGGCTTTGCGGCAGCGGCCTGCTCTATAGTGTGCCGCATCGCCCAAAACGGATGACAAAAAGCCAGAACGGATAACAAAAAGAATGGCGGAATATTCGGCCTTCTCGCTTCTCAAAAACGCGCTGACCGGCAACAAGGACTGGAAACCGGCCTGGCGCAAGCCGGACCCGAAGGCGTCCTATGACGTGATTGTCATCGGCGGCGGCGGCCACGGCCTGTCGACCGCCTATTATCTCGCCAAGGAGCACGGCATCACCAATGTCGCGGTGCTGGAAAAAGGCTGGCTCGGATCCGGCAATGTCGGCCGCAACACGACGGCCGTCCGCTCCAATTACCTGCTGCCTGCCAACACCCGCTTCTACGAACATTCGATGAAGCTGTGGGAGAACCTCTCGCACGACCTCAACTACAACGTCATGTTCTCGCAGCGCGGCTGCCTGAACCTGGCGCATACGCCTGCCCAGCTCGACGATCTTGCCCGGCGTGGCAACGCCATGCGCCATCTCGGCGTCGACGCCGAACTGATGACCACGGCGGAAATCGCCCGCCTGATACCTGCGCTGGACGTCTCGGGGGCGGCTCGCTTCCCAGTCGTCGGCGGGCTGATGCAGCCGCGTGCCGGCACCGCCCGCCACGATGCCGTCGCCTGGGGCTATGCGCGCGGCGCCGACCGTCGCGGCGTCGACATCATCGAGAATTGCGAGGTCACCGGCTTCCTGCGTGAAGGCGACCGCATCACCGGCGTGTCGACGTCGCGTGGTGAGATCCGTGCCAAGAAGGTGGCGGTCGCGGTGGCCGGCAGCACCGGACGGGTCATGCAGCTTGCCGGCATCGAGACGATGCCCATCGAGAGCCATGTGCTGCAGGCCTTCGTGACGGAATCGCTGAAGCCGTTCGTCGACACCGTCCTTACCTTCGGCATGGGCCATTTCTACATGTCGCAGTCAGACAAGGGCGGCCTCGTCTATGGCGGCGATCTCGACGGCTATAACAGCTACGCCCAGCGCGGCAGTTTGCCCATCGTCGACGAAGTGATGAGCGAGATGCTGGCACTGTTTCCGGGTCTCGCCCGCGTCCGCATGCTGCGCTCGTGGGGCGGCGTCTGCGACATGTCGATGGACGGTTCGCCCATCATCACCACCGGTCCGCTGCCTGGCATGTATCTCAACTGCGGCTGGTGCTACGGCGGCTTCAAGGCGACGCCGGCCTCCGGCTGGTGCTTTGCCTGGACCATCGCCAAGGATGAACCGCACGACTTCAACGCGCCCTTCACGCTCGATCGCTTCCATCGCGGCCTGGTGATCGACGACAAGGGCCAGGGCGCGACGCCGCGGCTGCATTAGACCATGTCCCCGAACCGTAGGTCAGCAGAAAGTGGAAATCGGTTTTCGGACAAAATCATGGTCAAACAAGAAGATACAGTTCCATGCTGATTACCTGCCCCTATTGCGGCCCGCGCGACGTCATCGAGTTCACCTATCAGGGCGATGGCAACCGCGAGCGCCCTCAGCCTGCCTCGCAGAACCTCGATGCCTGGAACGCCTATGTCTATGACCGGTTGAACCCGGCGGGCGACCACAACGAGATCTGGCAGCATTCCGGCGGCTGCCGCGCCCACCTCAGGGTCGTGCGCAATACGCTGACACACGAGATCTCCAGCGTCGCCTTGGCCCGCGGCGACCACAAATCCGCCGCGCGGCACAAGGCGGAGGGCAAGCCATGAGCCCGCGCCGCACCGATGCCGGCGGCCGGATCGACCGGCTGCGAACCATCCGGTTCACCTTCGACGGTACGCCCTACACCGGCCATGCCGGCGACACGCTTGCCTCAGCGCTGCTGGCCAACGGCGTTACCCTGTTCGGGCGCTCGTTCAAATATCACCGCCCTCGCGGCGTACTCACCGCTGGCGTCGAGGAGCCGAATGCCCTGGTGACGGTACTGCAGGGCGAGGTTCGCGAGCCCAACATTGCCGCCACCATGATCGAGATCTATGACGGGCTGACGGCCGTCAGCCAGAACCGCTTTCCATCGCTGTCCTGGGATGTCAGCGCCGCCAACCAGCTCGGCGGCAAGCTTCTGTCCGCCGGCTTCTATTACAAGACCTTCATGGGACCCGCGATCGGCCCGCTGAAGAGCACGCGTTTCTGGATGTTCTGCGAGCATTTCATCCGCCGCGCCGCCGGTCTTGGCCGCGCCGGAACTGCTCCCGACACGGCGCGCTACGAGCGCATGAACGCTTTCTGCGATGTGCTGGTGGTCGGCTCCGGTCCGGCCGGGCTGATGGCCGCCAGGGCAGCAGCCGATCAGGGCGCGCGTGTCATCCTCAGCGAGCTCGAACCGCATTTCGGCGGCTCGGCCAACTGGTCGGGCGAGACGATCGACGGCATGCCGGCCGCCGACTGGGCGGCGCGGGCCGCCGGCCAGCTCGAAGGCTATGCCAATGTCCGCCTGCTGCCGCGCACCACGGTCTGGGGCTACTACGATGGCAACACGCTCGCCGCGCTCGAACGGGTCACCGATCACAAGGAGAGGCCCGGCAAGGGCGAACCGCGCCATCGCTACTGGACCATCCGCGCCAAATCGGTGGTGCTGGCCACCGGCTCCTTCGAGCGGCCGCTGGTGTTTCCGGGCAACGACCGGCCGGGTGTGATGCTGGCGCATGCCGCCGAGCGCTACGCCAACGAGTACGGCGTGCTGCCGGGCAACAGGATCGCGCTCTTCACCAACAATGACAGCGCCTATCGCTCCGCCCTTGCGCTGAAAAAGGCCGGTGCGGCGATCGTCGCCATCGTCGACGTGCGGCCGGAGCTTTCGAGCGAGATGCGCGAGCTCGCCGACGAAGTGGAGGCCAAGAACCTTTCCGCTCACGCCGTGGTCGCCACCGAAGGCGGCAAGGCGTTGTCCGGCATCAAGGTGCAGCGCTTCGACATGGTCAACGGCGCGCTTGCCGGCGATCCGCGCAGCATTCAAGCCGACTGCCTGCTGATGTCGGGAGGCTGGTCGCCGACCATCCATCTGGCCAGCCAGGCCGGCGCCAAGGCGGAATGGAATGCCGCCAGACAAGCCTTCCTACCACCGAAAGCGACGCAGCGATGGATTGGCGCCGGCGCCTTCACCGGCAGCTTTTCCACCGCCGAGGCAATCGCCGAAGGCCGCGCTGCCGGCCTTTCCGCGGCGGGTGGAACGGGCACGCCAGCGGCCTTGCCGGTCATCGAAGCCGCACCCGGCGATCCCGATCCGGCGCCGGTGTTCGAGATCAGGGCCGACGGAAAAAGCTTCGTCGATTTCCAGCACGATGTGACCGCCGAGGATGTGCGGCTTGCGCATCGCGAAGGCTTCATCTCGGTCGAGCATCTGAAGCGTTACACCACGCTCGGCATGGCGACCGACCAGGGCAAGAGCTCCAACGTACCCGGTCTCGCCATCATGGCCGAAGCGTTGGGCAAGCCGATTCCTGAGGTCGGTACGACCCGTTTTCGTCCGCCCTTTTCGGCCGTGTCGATCGGCTCGCTGGCCGCCGAACGGTTCGGCGACCTGAGGCCCGAACGGCTGACGCCGATGCATGACTGGCACGTCGCCAACGGCGCGACCATGTATTCAGCCGGTCTCTGGTATCGCCCGATGATCTATGGCCATCCCGGCGAGACGATCGAGCAGGCCTATGTGCGCGAAGCCAGGGCGACGCGCGAGAGCGCCGGCATCGTCGACGTCTCGACGCTGGGCAAGATCGCCGTGCAGGGTCCGGACGCGGCGGAATTCCTCGACCGGGTCTATACCAACATGTTCTCGACGCTGGCCGTCGGCAAGGCCCGCTACGGGCTGATGCTGCGCGAGGACGGCCTCGCCTTCGACGACGGCACGACATGGCGGCTCGGCGAACAGGACTTCTTGATGACCACCACCACGGCCAATGCCGGCAAGGTGATGCAGCACCTGGAATATTTCCTCGACGTCATCTGGCCGGAGCTGAAGGTCCACGTGACCTCGGTGACCGACCAATGGGCGGGTGCGGCGATCGGCGGGCCAAAGGCGCGAACCATTCTTGCTGCTTGCGTAACCGGCACTGCCGTCGACAACGCTGCACTGCCCTTCATGGGCATGGTGCATGGCAAGATATCAGGCGTGCCGGTGATGATCTGCCGGCTTTCCTTCTCCGGCGAAATGGCCTTCGAAGTTTACTCCGGCGCAGGCTACGGCACCCATGTCTGGGAAGCGTTGATCGAAGCCGGCAAGCCGTTCGGACTGGTGACTTACGGGCTTGAGGCGCTGGGCACGATGCGCATCGAGAAAGGCCACGTCACCGGCGCCGAGATCGACGGCCGTACCACGGCGCGCGACCTGCATCTCGACTGGATGCTGTCCAAGAAGAAGCCCTTCATCGGCTCGGCTATGATGGATCGCGAGGGCCTGATCGCACCCGGCCGTCTGGAACTTGTCGGGCTGATTTCGCTGGCCAACCAGCCGCTCACCGGCGGCGCGCACATCGTCGAGGCGCTTGACGAAGCCAATCCGCACGATTCCATTGGCCACATCACCGCTTGCTGCTATTCGCCGGCGCTCGGCAAGTACATCGCGCTCGCTTTGGTCAAGGACGGCAAGGCACGGCGCGGCACACGCGCCCATATCTCCGATCCCCTGCGCAACCGGTTCGGCCCGGTCGAGATCGTCTCCAACCACTTCTTTGATCCGGACGGGAGCCGCATGCATGGTTGAGCGCCAATCACCGCTTGAGCCGGCACCGCTTGAGCCGGAACTGCGCACCGGCTCGCACGGCGATTTCGAACACGGCATCGATGTCATCCTCTCCGAAACCAGGCCGGGGTCGATCCTGCAGCTCGCTGCTTGGCCGGGCCAGGAGAAGGAGTTGATCGCCGGTATCCGCACCGTGACCGGCCTTGCTCTGCCCGATGGCGCCGGCGCCGGCAGCACCGACGGCGTGAGATCGGTGTTCGGCTTTGCGCCGGGAAAATTCACTGTGGTCGATGAGGCCGAAAGCCTGGCATCGGCCTTTGCCAATGTCGTCACCCCGGCGATCGGCACGGTGACCGACCTGTCGCATGGCCGCACCGCGATCCGCATCGCCGGACCGAAGGCCGAATGGGTGCTGGCAAAATTCTTCGCCATCGACTTCGCGCTGCCGGCCTTCCCGGTCGGTGCCGGCCGCTCGACCATGCATCATGACGTCTTCGCCCAGATCCAGCGCACCGGCGCCGACCAATTCGACGTCTATGTATTCCGCTCGTTTGCGCGCTCGTTCTGGAAGGCGCTCTGTCACGCCAGCGAGGAAGTGGGTTACGAGGTACAGTAGGCCGATACGGCGTATCGTCACCTCACGTGGCGCCACCTCATGGGGCGAACGTCACCCATTCTTCCAGCGGCGCGCGGTCGGTGCGGAACTCGTTTTCGGGCTTGGATGTATCCTCGTGGCCGAGCGCCATGCCGCAGACGACGATCTCCTCGTCTGGAATGTTGAGCACCGGCCTGATCTGCTTGTGATAGGGTGCAAAGGCCGCCTGCGGGCAGGTGTGCAGGCCCCTGCCCCGTGCCGCCACCATGATGTTCTGCAGGAACATGCCGTAATCGATCCACGACCCCTTGTTCAGCCGCCGATCGACGGTGAAGATCATGCCGACCGGCGCGTCGAAGAAGACGAAATTACGGTCGTGCTGCGCGCGCATCCTGTCCACCTCGCGACGGCCGATGCCGAGCACGCTGTAGAGGCCGAAGCCGTTCGCCCGTCGCCGGGTGAGATAGGGTTCGAAGAACTGGTCGGGATAGTAGCGATACTCGTCCCACTCGGCCTTTTCGGCGCGGATGCCGGAATTGAGAATGGCGTCGGTGATCCGCTGCTTGACCTCGCCCTTGGTCACGTAGACCCGCCAGGGCTGCATGTTGGTGCCCGAAGGGGCGCGAGCGGCAACGGCGAGAATGGCGCGGATCGTCTCGTCGTCGACCATGTCGGGCAGAAAGGCCCGCACCGAGCGGCGCGACGTGATCGCCTCGTCGACGATCGCCGCATCATCTGTAATCTTAGTCCTGTTTTCCAGCATGGGCGTCCCTTTGCGCGTGACCCGGAAACCGGAATCGATTTCGGAACGGATCATGCGCCGTCCAGAAAATGAAAGAGCACCATTGCGGGTCCAATTTGACGCGTGGCGCTCTATCGTAAGCCTCGATCGGGCGCCCTCACTCGCCGGTCGTGGCCGAGCCTTTGCCTGAACCGCCAAAATGGCGCAAGCAAATCTTGTGGCCTCATGAAAATCCTCTTGATCTTTTCACGAACTTGACCTCTCATGAAATTTGCCTCGATTTTTTCACCAACGGGATTTTTTCAGCAAGAGAAATTTCATCAAGAGAAATGGCTTTGCCCTCAACCGCTGTCAGATCGGAGCAGGAAAACCGCGAACGGCTGCTGGCCGGCGATATCAGGGCGCTGCGCAGGGCGCGCGGACTGACGCTTGCCGAGATCGGCCTGAAGCTCGGCCGCTCGGTCGGCTGGGTCAGTCAGGTCGAGCGCGGCCTGTCGATACCATCGCTTAGCGATCTCAGGGCCTTCGCGGAATTGTTCGGCGTGCCGGTCAGCCTGTTCTTCAGCCACGATGTTCCCGTCGAGAACGAGCGCGGCGTGGTCGTGCGCGCCGGCAGCCGCCGCACGCTTGGTACAAGCGATTCCGGCCTGGTGGAGGAGCTTCTGTCGCCCGATCTCGGCGGTAGCTTCGAGATGCTGCGTTCGGTCTTCGCGCCGGGTGCTGAACTGAAGACCGAAGCGCGCCGGCCGACGGAGGAAGCCGGGTATGTTGCTTCCGGCAGCTTCGACATCGAGATATCAGGCGTCTGGCACCGGCTTGGTGAGGGTGACTCCTTTCGCTTCGACGGCAAGCCGTTCCGCTGGCGCAACCCTGGGGCGGAGCCAGCGGTAGTCATCTGGGTGGTTTCGCCACCTGTTTATTGAATGCATGTCGCCCAAAAGTGTGCAGCGGTTTTGGGATGACGACATGCTTCGAACAAAAAACTAAGCGCAACGCGCTTTAGGTTTGGAGAAAAACATGGCCGGTTTGCCGACCACGGCACGTGTGGTGATCATCGGAGGCGGTGTCGTCGGCGCCTCCTCGCTCTACCATCTCGCCAAGGCGGGCTGGACCGACTGCGTGCTCCTGGAAAAGAATGAGCTCACCTCCGGCTCGACCTGGCATGCGGCCGGCAACGTGCCGACCTTCTCCTCGTCATGGTCGCTGATGAACATGCAGCGCTATTCGACGGAGCTCTATCGCCGGCTGGCCGACGCGGTCGGCTATCCCATGAACTACCACGTCACCGGCTCGCTCAGGCTGGCCCATACAGCCGAGCGCATGCAGGAGTTCCAGCGCGCCAAGGGCATGGGCCGCTATCAGGGCATGGACATAGACGTGGTCGGGCTCGACGAGATCAAGCGCCGCTATCCGTTCATCGAAACGCATGAGCTGAAGGGCGCGCTCTACGATCCGAGCGACGGCGACATCGACCCGGCGCAGCTGACCCAGGCGCTGGCCAAGGGCGCCCGCGACATGGGTGCGAAGATCATTCGCTTCTGCCCGGTCACCGGCGTGCGCCGCGAGAAGGATGAATGGGTGGTCGAGACGGCGCAGGGCGAGATCCGCTGCGAGATCGTCGTCAATGCCGCCGGCTACCGCGCGGCTGAAGTCGGCAGGATGTTCGGGCGCGACGTGCCGATGATGGTGATGAGCCATCAATATATCCTGTTTGAGGAAATCCCCGAACTTGCCGCGTGGTCGAAGGAGCAAGGCAAGAAACTGCCGCTGCTGCGCGACGTCGACACCTCCTACTATCTGCGCCAGGAAAAGAACGGCATGAATCTTGGCCCCTATGAGCGCAATTGCCGTGCGCATTGGGTCGGCCACAACGACCCGATGCCCGACGATTTTTCCTTCCAGCTGTTCCCCGACGATCTCGACCGGCTGGAGGACTATCTGGCCGATGCAGTTGCCCGCGTGCCGATTCTCGGCACCGCCGGACTGTCCAAGGTCATCAACGGCCCGATCCCCTACGCGCCGGACGGCAACCCGCTGATCGGCCCGATGCCCGGCGTGCCCAACGCCTTCGAGGCCTGCGTCTTCACATTCGGCATCGCCCAAGGTGGTGGCGCCGGCAAGGTGGTGGCCGAATGGGTGACTGAGGGCCAGACCGAGTGGGACATGTGGTCCTGCGATCCGCGCCGCTTCACCAGCTTTGCCTCGGCCCCGGATTACTGCGTCGCCAAGGGCATGGAAATCTACGGCAACGAATACGCCATTCAGTTTCCGCGCCATGCCTGGCCGGCTGGGCGCGACCGCAAACTGTCGCCGATCTATGATCGCATTAAGGCGCTCGGCGCCTGCTTCGACGCCTATAATGGCTGGGAGCGCGCCACCTGGTACGCGCAAGCCGGCGACGAGGTTTCGGAAGCCGCAACGCTGACCTTCCGCCGTGACGGGCCGTGGCAGCATCGCGTCCGCGAAGAATGCCTCGCCGTGCGCGACGCCGCCGGCATTTTGGACCTGCCCGGCTTTTCCCGCTTCAACCTCGACGGCCCTGGCGCTGCGGAATGGCTGAGCCAGCAGGTTACGGGGCTGGTGCCGAAACCCGGCCGCATCGGCCTCGTCTATTTTGCCGACGACAAGGGCCGCATCGTCACCGAAATGTCGGTGGTGCGCCACGACGAGAATTTGATGACGCTGATCACCGCCGCCGTGGCGCAGTGGCACGATTTCGAATGGCTGAAATGGCGCATGCCGAAGGACGCTTCATTCAGGCTGGTAGATCGGACCGAGGACTACTCCACGCAGATCCTCGCCGGGCCGAATTCGCGAAAAATCCTCGCCGATGTCTGCGCCGCCGACCTTGCTCTGCCCTGGCTGACGCACCAGGAGACGACAGTCGCCGGCCGTTGGGCAAGGCTGGTGCGCGTGTCCTTCGCCGGTGAACTCGGCTGGGAAATCCACACCAAGGTCGACGACACCGCCGCCGTCTTCGATGCTGTCTGGGCGGCCGGCCAGAAGCACGGCCTGAAGCCGTTCGGCATGTATGCGCTGGATTCGCTGCGGCTCGAAAAAGGCTATCGCGCCTGGAAAGGCGACCTGTCAACCGACTATTCGATCCTGCAAGGCGGGCTGGAGCGTTTCGTCAAATGGGACAAGCCCGACTTCCGCGGCAAGGCGGCGCTACAGAACGAGAAGCAGCAGGGCGTCAAGAAACGCTTTGTCACGCTGATCATCGAAAACCCCGGCGACTGCGATGCGCCCACCATGTCGACGCTGTGGCATGACGGCCGGATAGTCGGCGAGACGACGTCCGGCGGCTGGGGTCATCGCATCGACAAATCGATCGCGCTCGGCATGCTGCGCGCCGATCTCACTGAGCCGGGAACCACGGTCGAGGTCGAGATCTTCGGCGAGCGCTTCAAAGCGATCGTGCAGAAGGACGAACCGCTGTGGGATCCAAAGAACGAGAGGTTGCGCGCGTGAAGTCGGTTATCCTCACTGACGGCGGCATGGGTCAGGAACTGGTACGCCGTAGCAAGTCCGACCCCACCCCGCTATGGTCGGCCAGGGTGCTGATCGACGAACCGGACCTGGTGCGCGACCTGCATGCGGAGTTCATCCGGGCGGGCGCCCGTGTCATCACCATCAACACCTATTCGGCAACACCCGAACGGCTGGCGCGGGAGGGCGCGGAAGAGCTGTTCAAGCCGCTGCAGAAGCGCGGCATGGAACTGGCAAGGCAAGCTCGCGACCAGGCCGGCGACGCGGCAATCGCCGGCTGCCTGTCGCCCCTGTTCGGCAGCTACGCGCCGGCACTGACGATATCCTTCCAGGATACGCTCGACATCTACCGCCGCATCGTTGCCGAGCAGGCTGACGGCGTCGATCTGTTCCTGTGCGAGACCATGGCGTCGGCCGATGAGGCGCGCGCGGCTGTCACCGCGGCGTCGGAAAGCGGCAAACCGGTGTGGGTGTCTTGGACACTTGCCGATCACGGCGCGCCACGACTGCGCAGCGGCGAAGCCATTGCGGCTGCGTCGAGCGCTCTCGAGGGGCTGCCGGTCGCAGCTAGACTGGTCAATTGCTGCAGGCCCGAAGCGATTGCTGCAGCGTTGCCCGAACTGATCTGCCTCGGCGGCCAGGTCGGCGCCTATGCCAACGGCTTCACCTCGATTGAGGCGCTCAAGCATGGCGGCAC
>NZ_RZSU01000014.1:0-89958 GCF_003997585.1 Mesorhizobium sp. M5C.F.Cr.IN.023.01.1.1
CGCCCTCGATCTTAAGGCGGGCGGGATTCTCGGCGTCGCCGGCCTCGTCGGCTCCGGCCGCACTGAGCTCGCCCGTGCCATCTTCGGCGCCGCCCGCATTGCCGCCGGCACCCTCACGCTCGACGGGAAGACGATCGCGCCTGAAACACCCGCCGACGCCATCGCGCTCGGCATCGGCCTTGTGCCGGAAGACCGCAAGCATCAGGCGATCTTCGCCGCGCTCGGCATCCTGACCAATTTTTCAATCGCCGCGCTCGGCCGCTACTCCAACGCCGCCGGCTTCATGACCGAGAGGCGCGAACGCGAGGCGCTGGCAAGCTACAGAAAGACGCTGTCGATCCGCATGGCCTCACCCGAGCAACCCATAGAGGGGCTGTCCGGCGGCAATCAGCAGAAGGTCATCCTCGCCCGCTGGCTGGCGCGCGACCCCAAGGTGCTGATCGTGGACGAGCCAACGCGCGGCGTCGATGTCGGCGCCAAGGCCGAGGTGCACCAGATCCTGGTGCAGCTCGCCGCGCGCGGCATCGCCATCATGATGATTTCGTCCGAATTGCCCGAGGTGCTTGCCGTGTCGGACAGGATCGTCACCATGCGGCGCGGACGCATCACCGGCGAGATGCCCGGCATCGAGGCGACAGAGGAAAAACTGATGGAACTGATGGCGCTCGACCAAACGCAGGAAGCGACGCAATGACCAGCACGACCGAACCGAGCCAGCGCGGCGGCATCAATGTCGCGCGGCTGCTGATGAGCTTTGGCCCGCTGATGTTCCTGGCGCTGCTGATCGTCGTTTTTACCGTCCTGAAGCCGAGCTTCATCGACCCCATCAACATCTTCAACATCATGCGGCAGATCTCGATTACCGGGCTGATCGCGCTCGGCATGACCTTCGTCATCCTTACCGCCGGCATCGACCTGTCGGTCGGCTCGCTGCTGGCCTTCTGCGGCATGGTCGCGGCGGTGGTGGCCAAGGGCGGCACCGCCAACACGCTGTCGCTGGCCACATCCGGCACGCAAGGCTATGGCTGGGTCGCTGCCCTTCTGGCCGCCGTCGTCGTCGGCGCCCTGGCCGGCAGCGTCCAGGGCTTTGCCATCACCAGGCTGAAGGTGCCGCCCTTCGTCGTCACGCTCGGCGGCCTCACCGTCTTTCGCGGCCTGACGCTGACGATCTCCAACGGCGGCCCGATCTCCGGCTTCGACGCCTCGATGCGCTGGTTCGGCACCGGCCTTATCGGCCCGGTCCCTGTGCCGGCGATCATCTTCGCGGCGGCGGCGATCCTTTGCCACATCGTCCTGCGCTACACGCGCTACGGCCGCGCCGTCTACGCGGTCGGCGGCAATGCCGAGGCGGCGCGGCTGTCGGGCCTGCGCGTCGACCGCATTTTGATCTCGGTCTATGTCATCGTCGGCTTCTTCGCCGGCCTCGCCGCCTTCGTGCTGTCGGCGAGGCTCAATTCCTCGGAAGCCGTCGCCGGCATCGGCTACGAACTGACGTGATCTCGGCCGTTGTAATCGGCGGCACCTCGCTGTTCGGCGGCATCGGCAGCGTCGGCGGCACGGTGGTGGGTGCAGCACTGATCGGCGTGCTGCAGAACGGACTGCAGTTCAACAACGTCTCGTCCTACACGCAAAGCATCGTCATCGGCCTGATCCTGATCCTCGCCGTGGCCTTCGACCGCTGGCTGAAATCGCGGGTGAGACGGTGAGGGTTGAGAGATAGTACCTATCTAGGGCTCGGCGGGACAGCGCCCCCCTCTGTCCTGCCGGACATCTCCCCCTCGAGGGGGAGATGGATGTTCACCTCGGCTTTCGCCAGTCTCTAACGTTGGCTGAAAGGCGCCCTCAGGCGGGTGCGTTCACACGCTGCGAACGCGTCGCCCAATCCGCGACGCGCCCACCCGCAACTGTAGAGCTTGTCCGCGGCGCGAGAAGATCGTTGCGTCGGGCAAATGCAACGAAGGTCGCCCGCGCCGTTTCGGCGTCGATCTCTCCGTCCATCGCGGCCCGGCAGGCCTTGGCCGCGATGTCGTGCGCTGCCGTCCGGCTCGCCCGCGGCCAGTCGGCCAGCAGCGCATAGGCTTCAGACGCGCTTTCTATCTTCGTCGGTGTGCCGAGGCCGGTAAGGATGGTGACCGGCTTTTCAAAAGAAGAACGATCCATGACACTCTCCTTTCGGGGTTCAACTGTCTCCATTCCAGGTCCAAAAACCGGGCCGGGTTCAACAACCGGGCCGGTTCTTAGTATCGGGCCTGGTTCAATTGTCGGAACCGTGCGAATTTCGGGCGCAGCTGACATTGCAGCGTCGGCGCGTCGGCAGGTCGGAGTGGCCAGAATGCTCGGCCGCGGCAGCGCCTGATGCGCCTTGGCGAGCGCCTCCAGCCAGGCCACCACGCCGAGAGGCGGATGCTCGCACCCGCAGAGCCAGTTCCTTGCCGTTGCGACCGGATAGCCCGCCTCTTTGGCGAAATCGGTTTCCGACCACCTCAGCAGGCGCAAGCATTCACGCATCCGCGCCGCAATCATTTGCGCTCCTCCTTGCCGGCTCCCAATCGCTGAGCCGACAGGAACATCAGCGTGTAGGCCGCCTTGCGGCGATCCCAGCCGGCCGACTCGACTGCGTCCAGCAATCCGTCGACAAGCGGCGCCAGCGCCGTTTTGCACTCCGTTTCATAGTTGAAATCGGTCTTGGAAAGGGTCGGCGCCGCGATCTTTCCGAAGCTGTTCATCATGTCCATGGCAACACCTGCTTATGATCCGGGCAAGGCCGTGCCCGACTTCGCGTCGGCGGGCACGGCCGTTTGTCCTCAGAAGCTGGCGTCAGAAGTCCATGCCGCCGCCGCCGGGCATCGCCGGGGCTGCCGCTTCCTTCTTCGGCTTCTCGGCCACCATCGCCTCGGTGGTCACCAGCAGGCCGGCAACAGAGGCGGCACCCTGCAGCGCGGTGCGCACGACCTTGGCCGGATCGATGACGCCCTGTCCGTAGAGGTCGCCGAACTCGTTGGTCTGTGCGTTCCAGCCATAGCCGAAGTCGGTCGTCTCGCGCAGCTTGCCGAGGATGATCGAACCCTCCGCACCGGAGTTCTCGGCGATCTGGCGCACCGGCGCTTCGATGGCGCGACGCACGATATCGACGCCGGTCTTCTGGTCAGGATTGTCAACGGCGACGTTATCGAGCGCCCTCGCCGCCCTGAGCAGCGCCACGCCGCCGCCGGGCAGGATACCCTCCTCGACCGCCGCGCGTGTGGCGTGCATGGCGTCGTCGACGCGATCCTTGCGCTCCTTGACCTCGATCTCGGTCGAGCCGCCGACGCGGATGACTGCGACACCGCCGGCGAGCTTGGCCAGCCGCTCCTGCAGCTTCTCGCGGTCGTAGTCGGAGGTGGTTTCCTCGATCTGGGCCTTGATCTGGCTGATGCGCGCCTGGATTTCATCCTTGCGGCCGGCACCGTCGACGATGGTGGTATTCTCCTTCTCGATCAGCACCTTCTTGGCGCGGCCAAGCATCTCCAATGTGACGTTCTCAAGCTTGATGCCGAGGTCTTCCGAGATCGCCGTGCCGCCGGTCAGGATGGCAATGTCTTCCAGCATGGCCTTGCGGCGATCACCAAAGCCCGGCGCCTTGACGGCTGCAACCTTCAGGCCGCCGCGCAGCTTGTTGACGACCAGCGTCGCCAGCGCCTCGCCTTCGACGTCCTCGGCGATGATCAGCAGCGGCTTGCCGGATTGCACGGCGGCTTCGAGTACGGGAAGCATGGCCTGCAGATTGGACAGCTTCTTCTCGTGGATCAGCACATAGGGTTCTTCGAGCTCGACGCGCATCTTGTCCTGATTGGTGATGAAATAAGGCGAGAGGTAGCCACGGTCGAACTGCATGCCTTCGACCACTTCCAACTCGGTCTCGGCGGTCTTGGCCTCCTCGACCGTGATGACACCCTCATTGCCGACCTTTTCCATCGCCTCGGCGAGGAAGCGGCCGATCTCGGCATCGCCATTGGCAGAGATGGCGCCGACCTGAGCGATTTCGTCGTTCCTGGTCACCTTGCGGGCATTGGATTTCAGGTCGGCGACGACGGCGTCGACCGCCTTGTCGATGCCGCGCTTCAGGTCCATCGGATTCATGCCGGCAGCGACGGCCTTGGCCCCTTCCCTGACGATGGCCTGAGCAAGAATCGTCGCGGTCGTGGTGCCATCGCCGGCGGTGTCGCTGGTCTTCGAGGCGACCTCGCGCACCATCTGCGCGCCCATATTCTCGAACTTGTCCTCAAGCTCGATTTCCTTGGCGACGGTAACGCCGTCCTTGGTGATGCGCGGAGAGCCGAATGACTTGTCGAGGATAACGTTTCGGCCCTTGGGACCGAGCGTCACCTTCACCGCATTGGCGAGGATATCGACGCCGCGCAGCATCTTCTCGCGGGCTTCGGTATGGAATTTCACATCCTTGGCAGCCATTGGATAACTCCTTCAAAGGCAGCTTTTCGTTGACTGGGTTGCTTGTCCAGGCCCGCTCAGGCGGCCTTCTGCATCTTGTCTGTCAATTCGATCACGCCCAGCACGTCGCTTTCCTTCATGATGAGCAGGTCCTCGCCGTTGAGCTTGATCTCGGTGCCCGACCATTTGCCGAACAGGATGCGGTCGCCGACCTTGACGTCGAGCGGCTGCAACTGCCCGCTGTCGTCGCGCGCGCCGGGACCGACGGCGATGACCTCGCCTTCCTGCGGC
The DNA here is from genome assembly GCF_003997585.1 of Mesorhizobium sp. M5C.F.Cr.IN.023.01.1.1. Taxonomy (NCBI): domain Bacteria; kingdom Pseudomonadati; phylum Pseudomonadota; class Alphaproteobacteria; order Hyphomicrobiales; family Phyllobacteriaceae; genus Mesorhizobium; species Mesorhizobium sp. M5C.F.Cr.IN.023.01.1.1. The sequence continues at coordinate 4,720 of NZ_RZSU01000014.1, forward strand.
TTCTCCTTGGCAGTGTCGGGAATGATGATGCCGCCCGCGGTCTTCTCGTCGACCTCGATGCGGCGGACCAGGATACGGTCATGCAATGGACGGAACGCCATGTCGTTCTCCTCATAGGACAAACAGATTTTCTTGGACCTCCCTTCGCAGCCGACCGGTACAACGGCCGATGCGACGGTGCGCGACGCCTGTTCAGGCAGCGCGCATATCGAGTTAGTCTGCCGATCGAGGCTTTCAAGAGGCCGTCGAAAAAATTTTAGCACTCGCCGTGGTCGAGTGCCAACGCACTGTAATAATGGCGCTATTCCAGAAGTTGACACGTCGGATGCGGCTTGAAATCGCGGCGCAACCTTCCGACATCGGCGTCGATCCCGGCACCGCCTGCCGGCGGCCGGAACCGATGAGGAAGCGGAGGCGTTTTTCCATGCGCAGGATGGACGCCAGATCGTTCGGAAAGGAGACGGCATGGTCAGCAATGAGTTCCAGGTCAGCAACGCGTTCCGGCTCCAGATGCAGGGCTTTGGCCTGACAACGGCCGAGATCCATTATCGTCTTCCCGACTACCGGGACCTGCTGCAGCTCTTCATCTGGCAGGAATACGACATCGCCCCGGATTTCCCGACGCTGAAGCATTTCCTCGAATATTGGGAACGTGAGATCGAAGGCCCGCTGCATTCCGTGCGCGTTGCTCATCACCGTCTGATCCAGCCCTCCGAATGGCGGGCGGTGGATGGCGTCATTACGCTCCAGTGACACAGGAAGAGGCGGCCTTTCATGAAAGCGCCGCCTCAGCAGCACAGCGTCCGCCCCCGGCGTTCAGGTGGATTGGCGTTCAGGTGGATTGATGCTCAGGTCGATTTACGTCCCGTGACAAGCAGTCCGGCCGTGCGAGCCGCCTTGACGAAGGCCGTGCGGGCCTCGCGGGCGGTGCGCCAACCGTCGAGCGCGTCGCGGCAGGCTCGATAGGCTGCGCGCCAGCTCCGGCCGCGCGCCCGGTCCGGCCACTGCTGCATGCATTCGATGGCTTCCCAGCTGCTGGCGACCTTGCGCTCTCCGACGGATTGGAGCTTGAGCGTGATCGGCTCGGAAAATGGGACGTCCTTCATCACTTCCTCCTTCTTTCTGTTTTTTAGAGCAAGTAACATCCTCGATTAAGCAGGAGGGCGGCCCGATCGGCGCCGGCAAACGAGATGGTTCGTCTGCCTGCGCGCTTCAAGACCTCCTGCCCAAACCCTGTCTCCCGCCCAGACGCAGCGGCCGGCTATATGTCGTCGTCCGGTGGCTCGAGAAGCCCGATCAGCGTCGCCACCCTAGCCGACGGCAGGGGGCGGCCCTCGTTCACCAGCGCCTCATCGGCGCCGACCCATGCAAAGGCCTCCCGCAACTCCTCGATCGTCGCGCCGGTCGAGGCAATGTCGGCTATAACGGCGTCGTCCACCGGGCCCAGCACCGAAATGATCTCGTCGCGTGTCATGGTCATGATATCCTCCATGCGGCGGGCCGGCGCGACCCTCAAATGACGGTTGAAACGGCATTTCCAGCTACAATCTGGCAACAAAAAATCTGGCAGCGGGACAGAATCTGGGTCTTGATTTCGGGCTGGCAATAACCAAATCGACATTGCCGGTTGCCGAATGGGGCCGGCAGAACCCAGGGAGCGCCAAGCTCTTTGGCGTCCCTCGTACTATGTTGCTCAATGGAGGATGTAGCTATGAGAACCGCATTCGATTTTTCCCCGCTCTATCGGTCGAGCATCGGTTTCGACCGCATCTTCAACCTGCTGGAAAACGCGCCTCAGGCAGCGGAAACCTGGCCGCCTTATGACATCGAGCGAAGCGACGAGAACACCTATCGCGTGACGATCGCCGTCGCCGGCTTTTCCGAAGACGATCTCGACATCAGCCACGAGCCCAACCTTCTGATCGTCTCGGGCGAGCGCAAGGAACAGGGCACGGTGGAATATCTACATCGCGGCCTTCCGGTGCGGCCGTTCACACGGCGCTTTGAGCTTGCCGATCACATGACGGTCACCGGCGCGTCGCTCAACTACGGCCTGCTGACGATCGACCTTGTGCGCGAAGTGCCCGAGGAGATGAAGCCGCGTCGCATTGCAATCCCCAAGCAAGACGGCGCGCCGAAGGGCGGGCAGGTCGAGAAGCCGAAGCAGGCCGCCTGAGCGAGGGCGAGCTCTGGCGCCTTTGGCACAACCAGTCGAGAAAGGAGAACGTCAATGGCTATTCGTGATCTCATTCCGTGGGGCCGGGAGAACAGTCCGGTTCCTAGCTTCTATCGTGACGATGACCGGGACCCGTTCATGGCGTTGCATCGTGAGATGAACCGCATGATCGACGACGCGTTCCGCGGTTTCGAAACGCGCATGCCGTCGCTCAGCGGATTTTCGTCGGCACGCGCCAGCTGGCCGAGTGTTGAAATCTCAGACGGCGAGAAGGAGATCCGCGTGACCGCCGAAATCGCCGGCATGGACGAGAAGGACGTCGAGGTGCTGCTCGAGGACGGCGTGCTGACGCTGCGCGGCGAGAAGCGCTCGGAGACCGAGGACAAGGACAGGCACTTCTCCGAGCGGTTCTACGGCCGCTTCGAGCGCCGCATCCCGCTCGGCTACGAGGTAGAAGAGGACAAGGTGAACGCCGCCTTCCACAACGGCGTGCTCAGCGTGACGCTGCCCAAGACCCAGCGCGCGCAGACGAAGGCCAAGCGCATCGCCATCAGTGGCAGCAAAGTCAGTGCTGGCGGAAGCAAGCACTGACGACATCGGCAGCCGGACGCGCACGCGCCCGGCTGCGCTCAGTCGGTGGATACGCCACCGACTACCGCGTTTGCAATCCAGCCGTCCGCCGATGGTCTGATACCTTGGGAGGACAAGCCCCGCCAGCATCAACTTCCGGCAGCGGGCTTGGCCTCTTCAGCGCGGTCAAGAGATAGTCCTGCACCTTCGCTTGAACGTTCGTCGTGGCGGTGCGCACCGCCGCCATCGCGTCCTTCACCGCCGCTTCGTCGAAGGGCGAAGCCTGCTGCGCCGCCGCCAGATTGGCCCGCGCAATGCGCAGCTCGCGCAGTGCCGCCAAGGTGCGCGGACAATTTGCGAGGCGGATGCTGCGAAATTCCTTCCTCACCTCGGGCGAAAACCGTGTTGCTGTCCGGGCCGGTGAAACTGCGGGCCGAGCGGCCACGGAAACGACCGAGACGCAGGAAACCCCCTACGCGCGCCGGCGAAATATTCACACCGGCAGCCGGTTTCGGTGTCTTATCTAGTCAAGCAAACTCAATATTTGCAGGATTAGGACCAACAGCACAAAGCCAAGGACACACGCAAAGACCGCGACCAAAAAGACGGTGCGTTGCTGTCTGCCCACGGCTTTCTCCCTGAAAGCGCATCCCATCCACCAATACGAACGTTTGTCTCAAAAGTTTGCTTGAGGCCCGGCGGAGAGGGAGCAAACATGACTCAGGCAAAAGAATCTCCTGACAAGGTGTTCGTTTACGAGGGCGGTTACATCATTCATCCGGACGATGCATGGATATTTAGAAAGTTCTAATAATTATTCCCGAGCGGCGGAACCTCCGGGTTCCGGCTGCGGATCGGGCTGCAACCCGATCGGGCCCGCGCTCTCCGCCAGAGGCGCGGGCTTCATTTGTTCAGCCGATGCGCCAGGCGGCGCAAAGGCCGCATATTGAATATCTACGGGAGCATTAGTAGCAGAAGTCGCTACCGTGGCGTTCCTGGCATCCAGGCAACGGAGCCCGTCATCCGAAAGGGTGGCGGGCTTTCGTTTCGATTGTCGAACTGCTGAAGCACGTCTACAGAACAGGGCCTAACTCCATCACCACGAAAGCGGTGACACCCAGCACGACGAGTGCATAGGCCGCATAGAGAACAAGCAGCAAAACTTCAAAGTCGCGGAAAGAGGTTGTGGTAGCCCTGATCTGTTGAGGCTCTGTTTTCTCGATAAGGTCGACTTGGGGTGGCCCTGCTGTCGCGACGACATAGACAATCCGGTCGTGCTCGGCTGCCTGCAATATCCGTTCCTCGATATCGAGAGCGATCACTGGATCATCGGTCAGCTGATCTCCAGCTATTCGGTATTCAGTAACCGTCTGGACCTCGCGTTCTCCCATGCACGATAATAGCGTCATTTAAATTAGGTTCCACTAAAGTGCCGACGGTTGCGGCCGGCCCGGTCGTCTTGCGACCAGGCGTGAACAATCCTGGGCCGCAATACCCTGCCCCGCGTCCTCCAATTAAATGGCGCGGGCCTTTCTATCGCCTATCCCGGGCGCCATTGCTGGCAAGTCGCCATGCTAAAGCCGCATATGGACAGACCCCCAAACCGGGAGTCATTCCGCGCGTCGGCAACGCATCTGGCACGTGCCGCTGGATGACCACGAACGGCTTTCGATACCTTCTTGCTGGTGGTGCACCGAACTAACCTGGTTGCCGTAAGTGGCTCGCCAGTCCGATGCGCCCCCCTTCTCAGCGCGCTCGTCTCAGATCGCCTCGCGCTCCCGTTCCGGTGTGGCGACCAGCAACGCCGCGGCGGCGTTGGCGGCAGCAATAGCGGACTCGATCTGATGTCCGCGGGCAAGGCCTGCCGCGAACGCGCCGACGAACTCGTCGCCGGCGCCATGGGTGCTGACGACCTTCACCGGGATCGCCGCCAGCGCGAACGCCTGGCCGTCGCGGTCGCAATAGGCAACGCCCTCCCCGCCGGCCGTGACGATCGCGGCCGGGTAGAAATCGACCAGCATGCGTGCCGCCTGGGCAGCACCCTCGAGCGTATCGACGACCGGAACGCCGGCCAGGAATTCCGCCTCGATGGCGTTAACCATGACGATATCGGTGAGTGCGATCAGTTCGCCGGACAGCTTTCGTGCGGGCGCGGCGTTGAGCACGATCCGACCACCGTGTCTCCTCACCGCCCGCGCTGCGGCAATGTTGGCGGCTTCCGGCACCTCGTTCTGCAGCAGCAGCACCGCCGTGTGCGCAATTATCTCGGTCGCGGCGGCGATGTCCTTCTCGCCCAAGGTTAGATTGCTGCCTGAGACGATCACCGCGCCATAGTCGCCGCCGTCGTCGAAGATCGCCACGCTCATGCCGGAGCCGGCGCCAGGCGCGACACGCACGAAGCGGCTGTCGACGCCTTTGCGTTCGAGATTACCGAGAAGCACGCGGCCGAAATCGTCATCGCCAACGGCGCCGATCATCGCCGAGCGCACGCCGGCCCGCGCGGCCGACACCGCCTGATTGCCGCCCTTACCGCCACATTTCGGCTGCCAGGCATGGCCGGTCACAGTTTCGCCTTTGCGCGGGCGGTCGGGGGCTTCGACCATGATGTCGTAATGCAGGCTGCCGAACACGGTGACCAGCGGCGGGGAAGCCGTCATGTGCCCCTGTCCCGGCGTTTCGACGTCACCGCCGACATGGTGCGGCCGAGATTGCGCTCCGCCGCCTGGTAGTCGCGCTGCGCCACCGCGACGAACAGCGCGTCGAGAATGTTGAGTTGGGCAATGCGTGCCGCCGCGTTCTCGCCCATCAATGGCGAGCCCTGCGCGGTCGAGCACAGCACGATGTCGGCGACGGCGGCCAGCGGCGAGTTGTCGTAGTTAGTGATCGCCAGCGTCCGCGCCCCGCTCTTGCGGGCGAGGTGGATGGCGTCGATGACGGCGCTGGTGTTGCCGGAATGCGAGAAGCCGACGGCGATGTCGTCGGCGCCAAGCAGCGATGCCGACATCAGCATCATGTGCGAATCGTCGTAGACTGATGCGCGGATGCCGATGCGCAGGAATTTGTGCGAGACGTCGCGCGCGATCTGCGCCGAACCGCCGACGCCATAGAAATCGCGGTTCTTGGCGCGGTAGAGAAGATCGGCGGCGCGGTCGAAATCGTGCATGTCGAGGATCGCCAGCGTTTCCTCCAGCGCCTGGATGGAGGTGCGGAACACCTTCTGCACGATCTCGGCCGAACTGTCGTCGACCGACAGCTCCTGATGCATTTCGGCGGTCGGCAGGCGACTATATTCATAGACGGCGGTGCGGAAGTCGCGATAGCCGGAAAAACCCAGCTTCTTGGCGATCTTGACCACCATCGCCTCCGACACGCCGGCTTCTTCGGCGATCTGCTTGAGCGGAATGCTCTCGTCGAAGCCGCGCCGCCCGAACACGGTTTCCACCACCTTGGCCTCGAGCGGCGTCAGGTGCGGCATCATCATGCGAATCCGCGGTCCTACTGCTTTCAGATCTAGGCTGGTCAAGGTCATCCACGTCCCCTCGTCACGCGATCGATAAGCATCGCGGCGAGGATTATAAGACCAGTTGCCAGGAGCTGATAGAAGGACTGAACATTCATCAGCGTCAGGCCGTTGCGCATGGTGCCGAGGATAACGGCGCCCAGAATGGTGCCGACCACGCTGCCCTTGCCGCCCATCAGCGAGGCGCCGCCGATGGCCGCCGCGGCAATCGCATCGAGCTCCCAGAGATTGCCGAGAATGGGCTCAGCAGCCCCCAGCCGGCCAATCAGGATCTGCGCGGCAAGGGCGGCCAGCAGGCCCGAGATCATGTAGGCCGCGATCTTGGTGCGGGCGATCGGCACGCCGGCTATGTAGGCCGCCTCCTCGTTGCCGCCGACGGCGAGCAGATATTCGCCGAAAGGCGTCTTCTTGAGGATGATCCAGGCGATCAGCGCGACCACGGCAACGATGATGACCGCCAATGGCAGCCCGAACAGAGATCCGTTGAAGATGGCGCGGAAGCCAGCAGGCAAGCCGAGCACCGGATTACCGCCGGTATAGATCAGCGCCAGCGCCCGGTAGGTGCTGAGCGTTCCCAGCGTGACGATGAAAGGCTGCAGGCCGACATAGGCGACCAGCACGCCGTTGAGCAGCCCGCAGACGAGGCCGATGGCGAAGCCGGCGGCGATGGCCAGCGGAAACGGCACGCCGGCAACCAGCATCGAGGCCGAGATGACGGCCGAAAGGGCTGCCGTCGGCCCGACGGACAAATCGATGCCGCCTGAGATAATCACCAGCGTCATACCCAACGCCAGGCAGGCGTTGATGCTCGACTGCTGCAGGATGTTGATCAGATTGCGCTCGGCAAAGAAGCCAGGGACCAGCGCACCGAAGACGGCGAGGATCACCACCAGGCCGATCAGCGTGCCGGCGTCGCGCACGGAAAACCGGTGCAGGAAATCCGCCCGTGGCCGGGCTGCTGTATGTTCCGTTACATCAGTCATCCGCTGGTCCTGTCCGTTATGCACCGGCCCGCTGAGCTTGCGCCGTGCCGGCCTGAGTCTCCGATTGGGGTATGGCGTGCGCCGCGATTGCCTGTTCGCTGAGATCAGCCCGGCCGAGTTCGGCCGCAACCGTGCCGTCGCGCATGACCAGCACGCGGTCGGCGAGCCGGATCACCTCGGGAAGCTCGGACGATACGACGATTACCGAATGACCTTCGCCGGCGAGCTCCTCGATCAAATGATAGATCTCCGCCTTGGCGCCGACATCGATGCCGCGCGTCGGCTCATCGAACAGCAGAATACGCGTTCCCGCCGCCAGCCAGCGGCCGATGATCGCCTTCTGCTGGTTGCCGCCGCTGAACAGCCGGATCGGCCGGTCGAGCAGGAACGGCCGCAAATTGACCCGCTTCATCTTCTCGGCCGCGACCCGTTTCAGCCTGGTGTGATCGATGAACCCGCGCGGTGCGAACACGCCCATCGACGCCAGCGCCATGTTGCTGGAGATCGACCGCAACGGCACGATGCCTTCGCGTTTGCGCTCCTCCGGCACCAGGCCGATCCCGGCGGCGATGGCGTCGCGCGGACCGGAAAGCTTCATGGCCTTGCCGTCGATCTTGATTGTGCCTGACGAGGCGCGGTCGGCGCCGGCCAGCAGCCGCAGCAGTTCGGTGCGGCCCGAGCCGACCAGGCCGGCAACGCCCAGCACCTCGCCGCGATGCAGGTCGAACGAGACGTCATGGACCTTGGTTGCCGAGGCGAGGCCACGCACGCTCAGCCTGACCTCGCTGGAGGCGTGCGAGCGGTGCTGTTCCTGGGCAAGCTCGCGGCCGACCATCATCGAAACGACGGCCTTTTCCGACACCTGCGCGAGATCGACGGATCCGACCACAACGCCGTCGCGCATGATGGTGGCGCGTTGGCAGATGCCGAACACCTCGTCCAATTTGTGCGAGACATAGACAACCGCAACACCGTCTCGCGCCAGGCCGGCAATGACTTCGGCCAGCCGCTCGAATTCTTTCGGCGTCAGGCTCGATGTCGGCTCGTCCATCGCCACGATGCGCGCCCGATCGAGCAGCGCCCGGGCGATCTCGACGATCTGCCGCTGCGCGACCTTCAGCCTGCCGAGCGGGGCTGCTGGATCGATGGTCGGGTCTATGGCGGCAAGGGCTTCCGCAGCGCGGCGTTCCTGCTCGCGCCGTGCGACGAAGATGCCGCCGCGCGTCAGCGGATGGCCAAGGAACATGTTCTGGGCGACGCTGAGATGCCGAACCTGCTGCAATTCCTGATGGATCATGGCGACGCCCGCGGCGCGCGCCGCGACCGGGTTGTTCAGCGTCACCGGCTTGCCATCGATCAGCACGCTGCCTGCCGTCGGCCGGTAGACACCAGACAGGATGCGCAGCAATGTCGATTTGCCGGCGCCGTTCTCACCGAGCAGGCCATGGATTTCGCCGCCGCCGACCGAAAAAGACACATCGCCCAGCGCCCGCACGGCCGGAAACATCTTGGAAATGCCCTCGAATTGCAGCCGGGGGATCACGGACATTGGTTCTATTCTCCAGGCAAAGGGCGCCAGCCGAAGGGCCGGCACCCGTGGTCCTGCCCCTTAATTGCCCGCTGCCGCGTCCTCGAGCAGCGCCTTGCGCACGGCGTCGCCGGCGCCGGAATAACGGTCGGCATTGTCCTTGGTGATCAGCGCCTGCGGCGTAGCGACGACGCGCGGCAGCTTCTGTCCGGCCACCAGTCGCAGCGCCGATTCCAGCGCCACCTCGCCGGTCAGCACCGGGAAACTATCGACGGTGCCGGTCAGTTCGCCGGCGCGGATCGAGGCATAGGCGTCGGAGATGCCGTCGGTGCCGAAGACGGCGACCTTGTCCTGCAGCCCGGCGGCCTTGACCGCCTCAACGATGCCCAGCGCCATGCCGTCATTGTTGGCATAGAAACCGATCAGGTCGGGGTGCTGTTGCAGGATGTTGGTGGCCGCGTCGTAGGAGGTCTGGCGATCCCAGTTGCCGGGGACGCTGGCGACGACCTCGAACTTGCCGGCCTCGGTGATCGTGGTCTTGAAGCCGTCGGTGCGCTGGACGGCGGCATAGACGCCGGCCTGGCCTTCTACGATGGCGACCTTGCCGCCATCCGGCCGGTTCTTGATGAACCATCTGGCGACGCGCACGCCATTGTCGCGCTGGACATTGCCGACATAGTGCTCGGCCTGCGGGATGACCGCGTCATTGACGTTGACCACCGGCACGTTGGCGGCCTTGGCCTGTTCCATGATCGGCTGCAGGTTGGAGTCGGTCTGCGGCGAGACGAGAAGCACGTTGTAGCCTTGCGTGACCAGGCCTTCGGCGATTGCGAGTTGGCCGAGCTGGTCGCCCTCGCTCTGCGCCGCCTGGTAGACGACGGGAACGGCGACGCGGTCGCCGAACGACTTGTAGCCCTCACCCAGCGAGCGCCAGTATTCGTTGGTCAGAGTCTTGGAGACGGCGCCCGCCCTGGTGCCGTCGGGCAGCTTGGGAAACGCTCCGAACTTTGCCTCGAGCTGCGACCAGTCGATGCGGTCCTGCTCGGTGTCGGAATTGAGCGGCGCGAGGTCCGCGGAAAAGGCCGAGCCTATGGACAAGGCCATCAGGGCAGCAGTGGCGGTGGCGAGCAGAAATTTCATGGTCTTCCTCCCTTGTTGAACGATGTTGAGGCCGAGCCTAACTGTCCGGCCCGAGCATGGCTTCCTGGATGATGGCCTGCGAGGCAACCGCGTCCTGATGGTCGACGGCGGTGGACAGGCGATTGTCCTTCTCCAGCCGCTCGACGACGCGCAGCATGCGCTTGACGGTCGCGATGTTGACTTCGCATTCGTGGACCGGATCGAGCCCGGTCATGTCGGGAAACGTGTCGAAGTAGATGGCGCCGGCGTAGCCGTCGCGGCGGATCTGCCTGAGCAGCTCGATCGTCTGCAGCGTATGCACCGCGCCGACCATCAGGCCGTCGTCGCGCTTGGCGTAGCCGTCATTGAGATGGACGCCGAGCAGCTTGCTGTGGCGCGCCACAAGTGCTGCGGCAAAGGCCGGCTGCTCGTCGGCATAGAGCACATGGGCGAAATCAAGCGTCACGCCGAGATTGGGCAGGCCGATCTCGCGGATGGCCAGCAATGTCGTCGCCGCGTCGGGCATCAGGCTGTAGGAGCGCGGCTCGTTGGGCTTGTATTCCAGGCTGATCTGGCAATCGGGGTCGTGCGCTGCAACTTCACGAATCCCATCGATCTCGTGTTGCCAGAGCGCCGCATAATCGGCCTGGAAGGCATAATCGAAGCCGTCCTGCCCGAGCCACAGGGTCATCAGATTGGAGCCGGCCTCACGCGCGGCATCAATGCCAGCCTTGGTTAGGTCGATGGCTTCGCGGCGAACCGCGGGATCAGGATTGGTGAAGGCGCCGAGCTTGAAGGCCGGATTGGAGTAGTAGCGCATGGCAAAACCATTGACGGAAAGGCCGATATCGCCGAGTTTTCGCGCCATTTCCGCAGGTTTTTCATCGACATGATCGGGAAAGTTGAGGTCGAGGTCGGTCAGCCCCGCAACCTTCGCCGCACGCGCCGCCATCTGCAGCATGGACGGCTTGCCGACAAGATCCGGCCATTCGGCCTGTGGCCGCGAGGCAAAGGAATTGAGGCGTGTGGCGAAACGATTGGCTGTCATGGAAAACCCTTTAGTGGACATAACTTCACATATTTTTGAATATTTGTAAAGTAGCCATTTGAGACGTGAACCATGCCCACCAAACGGCGGGGTTGTTTCGACCCGGATGACGGTGGCCGCAGTGCGCGCATCGGAGGGATATGTCGGGAAGGAAAAGCGGGCTGCCGACAGCTAATCTTCGGCCCGCGTCCACGCAGCTAGAAGCAGAGTTGTTACCGCTTTCGGCGAAAACGGTAACAACGCACCTGAAGCAGATTCCCCACACATATCAGGCGCTCTATTCCGAGCTCCGACAGCGGTCGCTTGTTACCTCGGCCAGCGCTGCTAATCGTAACGATGTACAACCGCTCGCCGCCCTTGCGTCTTGAGCGCCAATTGACCATGCTCGCAGACGTTAGTTGCACCGCGGCCGGGGGGTTGCACATGCCGACGCTTTATGCGCTCAAACCAGCCTTCCAGGCGAAGCTGCGGCCGTTTGCCGACCGGCTGGCCGGGGCCGGCGTCACCGCCAACCAGATTACGCTGCTGGCCGCCGCCCTGTCGGTCGCCACCGGCGTTGTGGTCGCGGCCCTTGCCGGCCATCGCGCGATCTTCCTGCTGATGCCGGTGGTGCTGTTTGCGCGCATGGCGCTCAACGCCATCGACGGCATGCTCGCGCGGGAACATGGCCAGGCCTCGAAGCTTGGCATGTACCTTAACGAGCTCTGCGACGTCGTTTCCGACCTGGCGCTGATCCTGGCCTTTGCCGCTCTCTTCCCTGCCTGGGGCGTCGTCGCTTTTGCCATCACGGCAGTGCTTGTGGAATTCGCCGGTGTGCTCGGCATCGCGGCGGGCACGGGGCGCAATTATGCCGGGCCGTTCGGCAAGAGCGATCGGGCGCTGGCGCTCGGCATCATCGCCTTTCTCATCGCCTGCGGCCTATGGGTGGAAGCGATCAGGCCGTTTGTGTTTCCGGCAATGGCTACACTCTCGCTGGTGACCGCCATCAACCGGATACGCAGCGGCCTTAACGGGAGCGGTGGCTGAAATTCCGGTCGCATCCGCCAGGGGAACAACATGCTTCATGAACCAACGATTGCCGCTTCCGCAAGTGAGCAGCGGGTGGCGCAGGAGCGCACCTTCCGCACGCATGACGGCACTGAGATCTTCTACCGCTATTGGCCGGCGGTCGAGCAACCTGCCAAGGGCGCGGTTGTGCTGTTCCACCGCGGCCACGAGCATGGCGGCCGCATGGCGCATCTGGTCGATGAACTCGATATGCCCGACCATGCCTTCTACGCCTGGGACGCGCGCGGCAATGGCCGCTCGGCCGGCGAGCGCGGCTATGCGCCGTCCTTTGCCGCGCTGGTGCGCGACATCGATTGTTTCGTGCGCGAGATCGGCAGACACGGGTTCGGCCAGCGCGACATCGCGCTGATCGCGCAATCTTTCGGCGCCGTGCTCGGCGCCGCCTGGGTACATGATTATGCGCCGCAGATTCGCGCTTTGGTGCTGGCTTCGCCGGCCTTTTCGGTCAAGCTCTACGTGCCCTTCGCCAAGCAAGGCATCGCGCTGTGGCAGAAGGTCAAGGGCCGCTTCTTCGTCAATTCCTACGTCAAGGCCAAGTTCCTGACCCATGACCCCGAGCGCATCGCCTCCTTCGAGGCCGATCCGCTGATCACGCGGCCAATCGCCTCCAACATCCTGGTCGAGCTCTACGACCACGCCGCGCGTATCGTCGCCGACGCCCGCGCCATCACCGTGCCGACGCAATTGCTGATCTCCGGCAGCGACTGGGTGGTGCAGCATGGACCTCAGCACGAGTTCTTCGTCAATCTCGCCAGCCCGGCCAAGGAGCGGCATGTGCTGCCCGGCTTCTTCCACGACACGCTCGGCGAACGCGAACGCCGCAAGGCACTCGACCTGATCAAGCCGTTCCTCGAAAGACAGTTCGCGACCCCGGAGAAGCCGGTCGACCTGACCGCGGCCGACCGCGCCGGCTACACACGCGACGAGGCCGACCGGCTCGCCTCGCCGCTCGCCCTGTTGTCGCCAAGGGGCCTCTACTGGGCAATGAGCCGCGCCTCGATCCGCATGGGCGCCTGGCTGTCGTCAGGCATGAAGACGGGAATTGCCACCGGCTTCGATTCCGGCTCGACTCTCGACTATGTCTACGAGAACGAGGCGCGGGGCCACGGTCCGCTCGGCCGCATGATCGACCGCACCTTTCTCGACGCCATCGGCTGGCGCGGCATCCGCCAGCGCAAGCTGCACCTCGAAGAGCTGATCGGCAGCGCCACTCGGACGCTGAAGGCCGGCCGGCCGGTCCATATCGTCGATATCGCGGCCGGCCACGGCCGCTACGTGCTCGACGCCGTCGCCAAATGCACTGAGCCGCCGGCCAGCGTGCGGCTGCAGGATTTTTCCGACCTCAACGTTTCGCTCGGCCGCAAGCTGATCGCCGAGCGGCACCTGCCGACCAGCGTCTCGTTCCACCAGGCCAACGCATTCGACGCCCAAATGCTTGCCGGGCTCGATCCGGCGCCGGACCTCGCCATCGTCTCCGGGCTTTACGAATTGTTTGCCGACAACGCCATGATCGCCCGCTCGCTCGGCGGGCTGGCCAAGGCGATGCAGTCCGGCAGCCTGCTTCTCTACACCAACCAGCCCTGGCATCCGCAGCTCGAAATGATCGCGCGCAGCCTGACCTCGCATCGCGGCGGCCAGGCTTGGGTGATGCGCCGGCGCACGCAAGGCGAGATGGACCAGCTGGTAGCGGCGGCCGGCTTCGAAAAGCTCGACCAGCGCATCGACCAGTGGGGCATCTTCACCGTCTCGATCGCGCGGCGCGTCTGAGCATGGTCTTGCCGGTGCTTGGTCCCGCCGTTGCCGCTGCCCCTGCCCTTTCTGCCTCCGCGCGCGAGCCGTACGCCGGAATCGTGCTGCGCGCTGCGTTGTGGCTGGCGTTTCTGGCGCCGTTCTTCTACGTGACCTACGGCTTCGCCAACTGGCTGGCGTCGCAGCGCGACGATGTCGGCAGCATCGTCTTTGCCTGGGAGCGCGGCATCCCGTTCATCGCCTGGACGATCGTGCCCTATTGGTCGATCAACCTGTTCTACGGCCTGTCGCTGCTGTTGAACGATACCAAGCGCGGCGTCGACCGGCTCGCCGGCCGTTACCTCACGGCGCAGATCGTCGCCGTCGCCTGCTTCATCCTGTTCCCGTTGACGGCGACCTTCATGCGGCCGCAGACATCAGGCCTGCCGGGGTTCATGTTCGCGGTGCTCGGCGGCTTCGACAAGCCGTTCAACCAGGCGCCGTCGCTGCACGTCGCGCTGCTTGTCATCATCTGGGATCATTGGCGCTGTCGGCTCAAAGGCATGGCCGCCATCGTCTGGCACGTCTGGTGTTTCCTGATCGGCGCCTCGGTGCTGACGACATGGCAGCACCATGTCATCGATATCCCGACCGGCGCTTTGCTCGGCTTCTTCGCCCTGTGGCTGTTCCCGCGCGATGGCGAATTGCCGTTCGCCGGCTTCCGGCTGACCGCCGATCCCAAGGCACGGCGGCTGGCGCTGTTCTACGCGCTCGTCGCAGCGCTGGCACTGGGCGGCGCCATTGCCGGCGCCTTCGTCTTGGCGCTGTGGCTCATCCTGCTGTGGCCGGCGCTGGCGCTGGCCATCGTCGCCTTCGCCTATGCCGGAGCCGGCGCCAAAGTGTTCCAGAAAGCGACCGATGGCAGCGTCTCGCTGGCCAGCCGTGTTTTGCTGCTGCCTTACCGGCTTGGCGCCAGGATCAATGTGTGGGCGTGGACGCGCAAGCTGCCGCCGCATGTCGCGATCGCCGACGGCGTCTTCCTCGGCCGCTTTCCCACCGCCGCCGAGGCCGACGCTTTCGGCACGGTGATCGACCTTGCCGGCGAGTTGGAAAGCCCGCGCGGCGTCACCTGCCGCTGGACGGCTGTCGCCATGGTCGATCTTTTGCCGCCCTCGCAAGCGGAGGAAGCGCAAGCGGTGGCGGCGATCGAGGCGGCGCGCGGCCAAGGCACCGTCCTGGTCTGCTGCGCGCTCGGATTCCAGCGCAGCGCCGCCATCGTCGCCAACTGGCTGGTTGCCAGCGGTCGCTCGCCAACGCCGGCGCAGGCGCATAAGCGGCTAGCGGCGTCGGGCCGTCCGGTGCATCTTCGGATCGCGGCGGACGAGCCGGCATGAGTGCCCATCGAGACAAAGCCGAGGCCTTCGCCGCCAGCCTGATGACGCAGGCGGTGTGGCCGCTGCTGGTGGTGCTGGCCGCGTTGGTGGCCGCGCCGTTCATTGCCGTGGCAGCGCAGCCGCAGTCGACGACGCTGGCGTCGGCGGCCTGGCTGGTCGCGGCAGCGAGCGGCATGGTCACCCTCGCCGTCTCGGCCCTGCTTGTCTTCGACGCGCTGCTGTTCTGGCTGATGGCGAGCCACATCAGCGAAGCCGCCGGCGGTGCCTCGGTCGACGACGTGCTGGCGCGCATGCGCGTCAAACCGGCCGCCGCCGGCATCCGCTCGCTCGACCGGCGCATCGCGGGCACGCAGCGCCTGCTGATGAAGCAGCGCATCGCGCTCGGCCTGTTCGTGGCGGCATCCGCTGTCGCCTTGTCTTTCTGAGCCGGACGATGAGCAAGCTCGGCACAAGGACCTTCACCCTGCTGCAGACCGTGACCTCGGTCGGCCTGTCGGCGCTGGCCTGGGCGGTGACCGGGGTGCGGCCGATCTGGAACGGCAGCCAGCCGTCGGACCGGCAGCGCATCTACTTCGCCAACCATGCCAGCCACGGCGATTTCATCCTGCTGTCTGCCTGCCTCAGCGAGAAGGAGCGCGCCCGCACCCATGCCGTCGCTGCCGCCGACTATTGGGGAAAATCGCGGCTGCGCCGGTTCATCGCGCAGGACATGCTGTCCTCGGTGCTCATCCACCGACAGTGGATCGATGAGGCTGAGAATCCGATCTCGATCATGCTGTCGGTGCTCGACGAGGGCCATTCGCTGATCATCTTCCCCGAAGGCACGCGCAACATGACAGACGAGCCACTGCTGCCGTTCCGCTCCGGCCTCTATAATCTCTCGATGGCGCGGCCCGACGTCGAACTCATCCCGTGCTGGATCGAGAACATGTCGCGGGTGCTGCCCAAGGGCCAATTCGTGCCGGTGCCGCTGCTCTGCCGCGTGGTCTTCGGCGCGCCGATCGCCATAGCGCCCGGCGAGGAACGCCGCGCCTTTCTCGACCGCGCCCGCAAGGCGCTGCTTGCGCTCAATCCCCGCCCGCTAAGAGACGACTAGAACAACATGCCAATGCACGAGACCCTCATTCTGGTTGTCGGCCTCACTGCGGTGCTGACCTCAGCAAGCCTGGTTGCCGGCATCCTGTCGTGGCGCGCGCCGAAGCCGCTGTCCTCGACGCTGGTCAACCTCAACCAGCGCATCAACGCCTGGTGGGTGATGGTGGTGGCGATCACCGTCGCCTTCTTCTTCGGCCGCTCCGGCATGACCATCCTGTTCGCGCTGATCTCGGTTGCGGCCTTGCGTGAATTCGTGACGCTGACGCACAGCCGACGCAGCGACCATTGGGTGCTGCTCGGCATGTTTGGCATCATCATCCCGTTCCAGTACTGGCTGGTGTGGACCGCGTGGTACGGCCTCTTCACCATCTTCATCCCGGTCTACTGCTTCCTGCTGATGCCGGCGATCACCGCGCTTCATGGCGATACCGAGCGCTTTCTCGAGCGCGTCTCGGCGCAGCAATGGGCCGTCATGATCTCGGTCTACTGCGTCAGCCACGTGCCGGCGCTGCTGACGCTCGAGGTACCCGGCTTCGAGGGCCGCAATGTGTTGCTGATCGCATTCCTGATCATCACCGTGCAAGGCAGCGACGTGCTGCAATACATCTTCGGCAAGCTGTTCGGCAGGCACCTGATGTCGCCGAAGGTTTCGCCGTCGAAGACCTGGGAAGGGCTGGTCGGCGGGCTGGCGACGTCGAGCCTGCTTGGCGCGCTGCTGTCGTTCCTGACGCCGTTTTCGCCGCTCCAGGCGGCGGGCGTCGCCTTCATCGCCTGCTTGATGGGATTCCTCGGGGGACTGGTCGCCTCCGCCATCAAGCGCGATCAGGGGGTGAAGGACTGGGGCCATCTGATCGAGGGCCATGGCGGCATGATGGACCGCGCCGACAGCCTGGTCTTCGCCGCCCCGGTTTTCTTCCACACCGTGCGCTATTTCTGGACGTGACAGCGAACTACAGCCTTATTTTGCAGCCGCAAGCGGCGCTTTCTTGACAGCCGGCGGCGAATGCGGCGCCTGCCAGCGACCTTGAGCGCAACCTGCGGATCGCTCGACCACGCTACCCCTTCGAGTCTTGCCGCAGGTCGTGAGAGATGTTCCCGTGGCTCTGCTTGGACCAACGCGACAGCGGATGAAATAGTTATGGCGCAGCCAGAACGCCTCGGCGGATGGCAAGGGCGACATCGGCGGAGAACGGCGGCACATCAAG
The DNA here is from genome assembly GCF_003997585.1 of Mesorhizobium sp. M5C.F.Cr.IN.023.01.1.1. NCBI lineage: Bacteria > Pseudomonadati > Pseudomonadota > Alphaproteobacteria > Hyphomicrobiales > Phyllobacteriaceae > Mesorhizobium > Mesorhizobium sp. M5C.F.Cr.IN.023.01.1.1. The sequence continues at coordinate 22,154 of NZ_RZSU01000014.1, forward strand.
CTTCAGCCAGCCGTCCGAATTCGCTTGCCATTCCGCCGTTTGCCTACCGGCAGTAGTATCCCAGGCGATGACGCGATAGGTGCCGCGAGCCAACCCGGGCAGCTCCAAGGCGGCCTGGACCGGCGCAGCGCCGGCGCGAAGCATACCGTTCCCCCCGATCGTGTCGCGGCGAACCAGCCAGACCACTGCCTGGGAATCGTCACCGCACGCAACAGCCGCGGCGTCGGAACCGGAAACCCGCATCTTGTTGCCGAGATGGGCACGCCGGAACGAAACCCAGTCGATTAGAGGGAGGAAATCGGCCAGCGAACGCTGCGCCCGCCGCATGCCGGGGGTGAGCACATGCGGGGTGCGGTTTGGCCACCGCATGCCGCCACCGGCGCCCCCCGCCGCCAGGTGAGCCCATTGCAAATGGCGGAAATATTCATCATCGAAAGGTTCCGGAAGCGTGCTCTTCTTGTCCTTGAACGAGTGGATCGGGCCGTGCTCGGAATCGAGAAAAGGGCGGCCGTCACGGATTTCGCCGAGCGCCTCTCCGACGATCCGCGCCATGCCGAGCGCCGGCGCCACCGTATCACTGGGGTCGTCGATCGTCCCCTCCTCGTAGAGATGGAGGGAGGCGAAGTCGAGGTCTGGGTGACGGAAGATCGGCCCGGGCAGCGGCATGTGGGGCCGCCAGCGAAGCTCAGGTCCGAACAGCGAGACGGTCTGCGGGTGAGAGCGGCCGTAAAGTGACGTTTCCAGCCGGCGCACAAAATCGCTGAGATCATTGATGAAGGCGCCGAAGCCATCCGCGCTGCCCTGAGCCTGCTCGGGATGGATCTCGTTCCAGAGGTCCCATGCGAAGAAGGCTCCGCTGCCGCTCCATCTGCGAATCACGAATTCCAGCCTTGCCTTGATCGCGCGGCGCGTCTCGGCGCAGATCAGGAATCGCGACGGGTGGTCTAGCACGCCTCCGTGATTGCGGTTGTAGGGGTGGTGGCGCCAGTGCAGCCACTGCCAGAACGTTCAAAGGGGGTGAGCAGGATTCTTAAGCCCTGTTTTTCGCAAAGACGAAAGAGGTCGTCCCACAATTGCACCATCGCCGGCACGAAGCAGCCCTGCGGTTTCTCGAAGTAGCGGTGGCGAACCTGGGCATATTCCAGCATCAGCCTGAGGCAGGTGACGCCGCTTTCCTTCAGCCAACGGAGATGATTTTCCACGCCGGCCATATCGGCGCGCCGGAACAGGCCATTGAGTTCGGGCCAGCTTACCGCATCATTCTGCCCGATCGGCGTCCATGCCTCGCCGTCCTCGGTTGCGAAATAGGAACCGGCTAACTTGATCCAAGGCAGGCCGGCAGCCGATCTCGGCGCAGAGTCCTCCACTTCCCCGACCAGCGGTATCGCCAATCTAATATCGTTCAAAGGCAGGCCCCGAATTTCGTCCCGGAGCGGTATAACTGCCGCGGTGGCAAAATGTTTCGCCGGGCTGGCAGGCCAATGGACTCTCAACTATTGCGGTGCAAGGATCCCCTGCCCTAGTCGGAGCGAAGGAACATCTCCTTCTCCTAAGCGACGGCCTCGAAGGCCTGACGCACCTCCGGTGGGGTTACCCCGTCCCAAACCCATCTATGCAGGAACTGGATCGCTTTCTTCCACTCAGCCCCTTCTCGGGCAGTCATGAGTTGCTAAGGCTCCCTCGACGTGGTGGATCCCCAGGTAATCCAGGTCTCGGTCGATCCTGACGAAGAACGAGCCAGGACGCGATCATGGTCGTAGTTTGCTGCGCCCTTGCGGCAGAGCCGGCTCGCGATCATCGTTACCTATGGACTATCGCTGCCGACGATCGCAGGAACGCGAATGAAATAGCCATGACACAGCCACGACGCCTCGGCCCCGGTCGTTCCTGTTAGGCGACACGTGAAAGGACTTGCTGATCCAGGTCGCACCTAGCCAGTCCGAAACGCCAGCGATGGTTCGTTGCCTCACGTCTGCTCTGGTAAAACAAGGTCAGTTTCCCGCCCTCGATCATTACCGTCGAATGGCCGTTCTCCCCAGGCTCACCAGGATCAAGCACGGGGCCGACCGACACGTAGGGACCCTGGACATCGTCGGCGATGGCAAAGAATACGCGCTGACGACTTCCGCGCGGACCGTCTGGAAGGAAGCAGGTGGCGTTGAGAAGCACGCGACCGTCGGGCAATTCGACAAGTTGGGCGCCCTCGATCCCCCATTCGTAGTCCGGATGCTCGCGCGCATTGTGATGGGGAACGTCGAGATGGTCCAATATCTTGCCGAGGCGTTTCCACGGCCCGAACCAGGAATCGGATTGGCTGCGCGCCAGATAGACGTCAGGCTGCGGCACCCTGGTGAATTTAGGCATGCCTGAATAGACGATGTAGCGCTTGCCGCCGATGATCGCCGGATGGGGATCATAGATCCCGTCCTCATCGGTGTCCGGCAGGGACAATATCGCCGGTTTCAGCACCACCCAATGAAAGCCATCATTGGACACAGCATGCTCGCAACGTCCGCCCGACTTCATGAATTCGGTCTGGATAAACATATGGAAGACGCCGCATTCATGAATGACGCCGGGCGCAGCTATGCCCGATCCGGTTACCGCCAGGTCGAGCGCCTCATGCTCGGTCCACGGCCCGTAAAGGTCCGGAGCCGTGGCATGTAGTATTTTCCAGCTCTCGGTCGTGACAGTGCCGCTGGAACCGAAGACGTGCCAAAGCGCGCCGTCGAACACCGGACAAGGATCCTTCAGATCATCCACGGACTGCGGGTGAAACAACGGAAAGACGTTGGTTTCAAAGTTGAACTTCATTCCTTGCGGCTCTCTCACGGTGGCTGCCCTCTTCGGCCATCTGTGGCGACCAAAACGAATCATGCGCGGGTCATTAACTCTTATACCTGCGCTCATGAATGGTTGTTGAACGATTGAGCGGATTTCAGCCGTTCTGTGGCAATGGGCCACATTTGGCGAGATACGAAGCTGCAAGCGCCTCCGCCTTGGCCGAGGCGGCATGTCCGTCGGGTGTTGATGGCAGCGCCGCTTCTCTTCGAACAATTGCGCAAGTGGCCGGCTCGGCGGCTACGGCCAATTAAAATTGTGGAACAACTTACTCAAATGAAAGTTAGATGTGCGGATAAAGGCTTCATCAGGAGCCTGCTTCTATTAACATATGTTAATCGAAGAATTACGAACTATCATTCAGAGGACTCTTACATGAAAATAGCGGGTGTCAAAAAAAATAAATCAAATATCCCCATAAAGTCGTCTATTCTACTCTGCTTTTCTCACCTCAGGTGGGATTTCGTACACCAACGCCCGCAGCATATTCTGACGCACGCCTCAAAACAGCAGCAGCTAATTTACTTTGAGGAGCCGGTCTACGAGGAAATATGCTATCCTTCGATCCGGGTGAACGATCGATCTGCAATGATCACAATCGTAACCCCGGTTCTTCCGGCCGGCATTTCCGCAACAAAGGCGGACGCTATCCAGCGCAGATTCGTCGACCAGATCGTCAACTCAACGCCACATGACCGGCTGACTATATGGTACTACACGCCCATGGCGCTGCGTTTCAGTGACCATATAGCCTGCGATGTATGCGTCTACGACTGCATGGATGAACTCTCCGCCTTCAAGAACGCACCGGCAGAGTTGACGCAGATGGAAAAAGCGCTGTTCCAGCGCGCTGATGTCGTGTTCACGGGCGGGCAGAGTCTGTACGAGGCCAAGCGAAGCCTCCATAAATCGATCTTTCCCTTCCCAAGCAGCATCGACGTTGCGCATTTTCACAAGGCAAGAGAGCCCGGCGATGACCCTGTAGACCAGGCAGACATACCTCACCCGAGAGTGGGCTTCTTCGGCGTGATCGACGAACGGCTCGACGTTGAAATGATCGCGCAGGCGGCTGCGGCAATGCCTGACGTGCATTTCGTCATGCTCGGCCCGGTGGTCAAGATCGACCCGCTAAGCTTGCCGCGCGCAAGTAACTTACATTGGCTGGGTGCCAAGCCCTACGCCGACCTGCCTCGCTATCTCAGGCACTGGAGCGCCGGCTGGATGCCCTTCGCGCTCAATGAGGCGACACGCTATATCAGTCCGACCAAAACTCCTGAGTTCCTGGCCGCCGGACTGCCGGTGGTCTCCACGGCGATTGTGGACGTCGTGCGCACCTATGGTGCCGAAGGCCTGGTCGACATTGTTGACGCCGAAGACATCGAAACCAAGCTTCGGTCCGTTCTGTCACGTCCCCGGAATTTCCTGCTGAAGGAAGTCGATGCCTACCTCGCTCACATGTCCTGGGAACGAACGTGGGACGCAATGGCTGCCCATATTCAGCGCGCCTATGCAATGAAAAGCATTGTGCCTTTGCGCCGGGGAGCCTGACCATGTTCGATTGGTTGATTGTCGGCGCCGGCTTCGCCGGCAGCGTGCTCGCCGAACGCATCGCATCGCAACGGCAGGAAAGCGTCCTGCTCATCGACCGGCGAAACCATGTCGGCGGCAACGCTTATGACTGTTACGACGAAGCTGGAATTCTGGTCCACCGCTATGGGCCGCATATATTCCACACCAACGCCCGATCGATCATCGACTATCTCTCGCAATTCACCGAATGGAGGCCTTACGAACATCGCGTACTGTCTTCGGTCGACGGAAAACTGCTGCCGATACCGATCAACCTCGACACGATCAATCGCCTGTACGATCTTGAATTGACGCCCGAGCAGTTGGAGGAGTTCTTCGCATCCCGGCGAGAAACGGTCGAGGAAGTCCGGACCGCCGAAGATGTGGTTGTGAGCACCGTCGGCAGGGAACTCTACGAAAAATTCTTTCGCGGTTATACAAGGAAGCAGTGGGGTGTCGATCCGGCCCAACTAAGCAAGTCCGTGACTGCGCGGGTCCCTACGCGGATCAACCGTGATGATCGCTACTTTGGCGACACTTTCCAGAATATGCCGGCTGGCGGGTATACACGCATGTTCCAGCGCATGCTGGACAACCCAAGGATCAAGATCATGCTGCAGACCGATTATCGCGAAATCCGCGACAAGATCCCCTTTCAGCGGATGATCTACACCGGGCCGATTGATGAATATTTTGACTGGAGCCTTGGTCGTCTGCCTTATCGGTCACTGCGGTTCGAGCACGTGACGCTTGATTGCGAGCAGTTTCAGCCGGTCGCCGTTGTCAACTATCCGCAGACGGAAAACTATACCCGCATTACCGAGTACAAGCATCTGACCGGTCAGCAGAGCCCGAAGACCAGCCTGACTTACGAATATCCAACCGATGTCGGCGATCCCTATTACCCGGTGCCGCGGGCGGAAAACGAGGCGCTGTACAAACGCTATGAAGCACTGGCAGCGGCGTGCCCCGACGTATGGTTCGTCGGGCGCCTGGCCACGTACCGCTACTACAATATGGATCAGGTTGTCGGTCAGGCTTTGGCGACGTTCGCGCGCATTCAACAGAGCCTGCCGGCGAACGGCACCATGCAGATGCTTACGCAGCGGACGATGCTCGGCCAACATTCGGAGCAGTTCCCCACCTACTGACGTGGCCCGCCCCTTCTTCGACCGCTACGAAACACCTGCCGCGAACAATGTGCGCTGGCGCTCCAATTCATTTGCAACCGGCTGGCGAAGGCTGCGCGAACCGTCGGCATGAATCGTGGAGAACAAGCCGACTTCCGCGTGGCGCGAATTGTCCCAGCCGGGATACGCAGTCACCGGGTACAGACATATACCCTGAACCGGGGCACCACGGCTCATTGCGTCACGGACCTCATCGCAAACATAATGGAGCCATGCCGGCCGGCCTGATCCTTCAGCGCCTGTCTCGGCGATGAACATGGGCTTTCTGTAGCGCTCTGCGACTTCGACCAACATGTCGGAAAGCGCCCGATATTCGTGGTGGCCCATCGGTATCGTTGGCCCCCGAAAGTACCATTGGTTGTGCGGATAAAAGTTGAGTCCGATGACGTCGACACAGTCCTCGCTGCCGCCCAATTCGGGCTCGGCACGGCCCGTCAGCATGTCATAGGCTTCAAACTGGCCCTGACGAACATTTTCCGCGCGCCGCTGCTCGGCACGACTACGGTCACGGGGAGCAACATGGATTAGCGGTTCAGCCCAGATGAACCGGCAATCGGGTTCGGCATCGCGCATCGCCTTGACGCCCGCAACCGCTGCCCTCACAAGCTGTCGCTTGAACCATCCCCGCTTCTTCGGCCCCACGCGCGGGAAATAGCCGACCTCTATCGCCCATGCGAAAAATGAGATCTCATTGATCGGGCACACCAAGGGAGCTACTCCTGTGACGGAGCGGTGGATCCGGACAGCTTCAGCGGCGAAGCGGACATAGGCTTCTATAAAGTCTGGGGCGCCTTGGTCTACGTGATCTGGTGAGCCATAGTGGAAAATATCCCAGACGACCTGCACCCCCGCCGCGTGAGCCGCTTCGATCATTGAGATCCAACCCGACCAGTCGAAGACCCCTGGCGCTGTTTCAATCAGGTGCCAGCGCAAGCCGTCGCGGATCGTGCGAAGCCCAAGGGCAGCACAGCTGCGATAGTCGCCGAGAGCGTGTTTGTCGTGTGCGGTTGCGCGAATCAAATCGAGGCGCACTCCGTCGCCGCGCCGATGCGAGGAACATTCGAAGCCAGCCATGAAGAAGCTGGCAAACTTGGACGGATATTCGCCCGGCGGACGCGCCGGCTCGTTGCTCATACGTGCGACCCGTCGGCCAAGGCTCGCGCCAGCGCTCCCGCTAGGCGATCGACCATTGCCAGTTTCGGCCCCCACCACAATTTCTTTCGGGCCGCCATCACCTCGCCTCTGAGTGGTACGGGTGCAAGCGTCGAAATATTGACCAAGCGAGCGCGAGCGGAGCCGAGTCCAGGTGTTGTCGGTGAGCAGAGGTCGACCTCAGGATGACGGACTGGCGCTCTCAAGCCGAGCCTCGTTGATCGTCGTCGCGCTGCATTGTCCCTCCTAATGGAATCCGAGGAAGGAGAAGATCGCAACACGACAATGATAAAGCCGATGAGATGGCGCAATCTCCCCCACATTGCGTACCGAACTTGCCTGCGACCGTGAGGTTCCCTTCGGTTGAAATATTTCTCGTTGGGCGGGCGACCCGCCAATTTGGCATTTCTGCTCCGTACCTTTGACGCCCCACGCGACTTCAGCCCTCGCCTACGGTTACTGACTGATTTTGATTGGTGTGATCGCGCGCGCCAGGTCGGCGGTAGACGTCAGGAATGCGCCAGACATGATTATCGGCCCACGCCCTCGCCGCCCTGTCCCGCGCTCATTTTGCAGCGGCAAGCGGCGCCTTCTTGGCAGGACGCAGCCGGCGGCGCATGCGGCGCTTGGCAGCGATCTTCAGCGCAACCGGCGGATCGCTCGACAACGCGCCCAGAACGGCTTCGACCATGCCATACGCCACAAAATCGGCGTTGATGTCATTGGCCAATTCGACGGCTGTCTTTTTGTCGTCGCCGTCCTCCGACCAGAACACGATCCCCACCCGCAGCGCCGACTTGGCACGCTTCAGCCGACGAACCAGGAAGCGGGCGTGTTTCACGGAGTCTCTGTTCAGGAATCCGGCCACCACGGTATCGACAGCGTCGAGCTCGAGGCGGCGAATGCTCGCCGGTTCCATGTCGGTAAAGCTCGCCTTCGAGACCGTCGCACCCTGGACTTCGAGCACCTGCGCCAGCATGGCGGCGGCGGCATCATCAAGTTCCCCGCGGCCGCCGGCACAAAGCACTGAGATGTCCGTACCATCCGGGAGTTCGATGTCGTCTTCGATCACCCCTTGAGCCTGCTTGTTCTCATCTGCTGTGGCAGGCTCGGCCGCGGCCGGATCATCGTCCTCCTCCGCTTCCTCCCGTGCGCTGTCGTCGAGGTTCGCCACCAGCGTCTGCGCACTGGCCGCCACCTGCCGTCTTTGCTCATCGCCCATGACGCCCCGCACGCGATCCTGTTCGCCGAGCAGTAGTGCGGGAATGGCGACTTTGTCATAGAATTCGAACAGATATTTTTCCTCCAGGATCTCCTCGGCGTGATCAGTGGCTTCCTCTGGATCGCCGGCCAACAGCCGTTGGTAGAGCCGCGCATGCGGTTCGAGCACCGGTTCGTTACCGAACAGAACGTCGAGGAATTCGAACTGCGGCACGTGCCTGCCGAGCACGACGAGACAGACAGTGAGCGGCGTGGACAGAACCAGACCCAGCGGCCCCCAGAGCCAGGTCCAGAAGATAGCCGCAACGATGATGGCCAATGGTGAAAGCCCCGTACGTGAACCGTAGAGCCACGGTTCGACGACGTTGCCGGTTATCATTTCCATGGCCACGAACAGCCCGGCGGTCCACAGCACGAGCGACCAGCCGGGAGCCACGGCAAGCGCCAGGAACAAAGGCAGCAACGCACCAATGATCGGGCCGATATAGGGAACAAAGCGCAGCGCCAACGCCAGCAAACCCCACAGCAGTGCATTGGGTATGCCGAGAACCCAAAGCCCGAATGCAATCGGCACGGCATAGACGATGTTCACCACCAATTGCATGAGCAGATATCGGCCGACCCGCTTGCCCGCTTCCTGGAGCGCCTCGGTGGTCCGATGAAGATCGCCGTACCCGACGAGGCGTATGAAACGGTCGCGCAGGTCCTCGCGCTCGAGCAGCATGAAGATGACGACGACGATGATCAGGCCGGCCGATGCCAGCGGGCTGATCAGCGGGCCGATCAGGTTCTGGAGAACCTGGAGCGGCCTTTCGCGCGCGATGATCTCGACAGGTACCGGCTCGCGCTCTGGCTCACCTGCGGTAGGCGGTGAGGTTTCCTGCCGGTCGAGTTCCTGACCGATGCGTTCGATCACCCCACTCAGCCTGGCGATGATGCCTCCGCCGACGCCGGTCTCCTTCAGGGATCGGACCTTGGTCAGGATATTCGACTGGTAAAGCGGGATGTTCTGCGCCAGTTCGCTCACCTGCGTGGCGACAATGAAGGAGAACAGCGCGAGGACCGTGAATGCACTCAGCACGCTGGCCATGACGGCCGGGAGGCGGGGAAGGCCGACTCGCTTGAGTCCGGAAACCATGGGCGCGAGCGCAAAGGTAAGCAGCAGAGCGATTGCGATCGGCAGGAAAACCTCGCGCCCGAAATACAGGGCCGCAACCGCCGCCACGACAGTCGCGACGGTGGGCAGTGACATGCGCGGGAGGGTTCTGGCAGAGGAAACAACGCCCATCACCCCGGCCTCGGCGGGGTGCATGCCGTTTCGACGATTGGCCGCCACTTGATACCTCCGCCCTGCCGTAGCCATGATCAGGCATATCGAGCCGGCCTGCAACTTTCGCTTCTTCGCGCCGGCGAGTTCGAAGACGCGATCGGCAAGGGCGGCGCTTTGCGGCCCAACTGGACAGCCGGACGGGCGCTTTTGTCGCCGGACAAAACAACTGACGTGGTGATCGGTTCCGCACAGGCAGAAGACGAGGTCAGGCTTAATCCGAATGACGCAGCCAATGACGGTCGAACACGTCGAGGATGCCTCGGAACTCGGCCGGCGGGATCTGGCTGGCACCGCCGTCCTTGCTGTCTCCGGCGAGGAATTGCGCCAGCTGCCGGTCGACCATTTCCGGCTGCTCAATTGCCACGCCGAGCGAAGCCAGATCATCGACGATCGACCCGTCGGGCGGCAGATATCCACCCCATCTCTCGGGCGCCGGATTGCGCAAGCGGATCATCAGGATCCTGGTCAGGGACGGCTGCGGCTCCGGGCCGATGATGGTGGTGCCGCACAGATAGCCGCCAAGCACGCTTCCGGGCCGCGAGTGCGGAAACAGGCAGAGGAAGAATTGGGCTTCGCCGCTGGTTTCCTTCAGATGCGCATATAGGCCGCGTTTTGCCGACGTCATCAGCCCACCGAGCAGCAGCTGCCCGGTCGGCAGTGCCTCGCGATAGGCTGCAGTCAGGCCGTGCGCGCCCGGCCCGATCTCTATCGAAAGACTGCCCCTGATCAACAGGCCGCGATAATAGGGCGACAAGGCGCGCGAATAACATGCATAGGTTCCGGCAAGGGCCAGTCCAAGGCTTCGCTCTTCATGCCCGGACGCCGTCTCGAACTGCGCGCCGACGCGGCGTTCCAGTTCGGCCCTCTCGATGCCGTGGCGGGCGCAGATCGCCGCCGTGAAGCCTGGCAGGTCGCTCTCTGCGATCCAGGCGCCGGGCTGCTCCAGCTTGAGAAGCTTCGACCAGTCGTCGTAGACGCTGAGCTCGCGCGGCTGGGCGCGGCCCTGCAGCCATTTGTCGGCACGGCCGAGATCGAACGCCGTCTTCGGGTTGACGCCTCGGAACGCCGCTGCCAAATCCTTGCGAGCGACGGTTCCCAGCAGGGCCGCAGTCAACCGTAATTTCTGCGCGATATGCTGTGCCATCCCACCCGCCCCTTTATGCCACCGCGAGGCATAACATGTGCCAGCACTTGCTCCCACCGCATTCATTGCGGGCCGGACTTCTCCTAAAGTCCCATATTCCAGGAAATCCGCAGAATTCCACGCCGCTCCACGCGCCTACCCTTTTCACCCTGCCGGGCGGCACTAAGGTCGCGCAGGGCAAGGGCAAGTTATGAAACTCACGCTATCTAGGCTTGAATACCAACACCCTTCCTCAGTCATTTGAACGACAGCGAAGCCGAGCTCTCGCAACCAGCACAAACCAGCGTAGATGCCGCCTCAACAAGGAAGGAATAATTCGATGTCCCGGACTGCTTCTCCCAAGATCCCCTTCACCGCGGTCGCGGCTGGATCCGCCGCACTGCTGCTGCTGACCTTCGGGCCGGACGGACCGTCGCGTGCTGCTGCCGGCTCGCGCGCGGCAGCGACATATGGCAAGGCGGCTCCTGCGTCGCCGGCCATCGAACCGACGCGCATTGAAGTCGACGGCGGCGCGCACGTGATACGCTTTTTCATCGACGGCAAGCAGGTCGCCCTGCTGGACTCGACCGGCTTCAGGGATTGATCTTCACACCAGCGCTGGCCGCGACATTGAGCGGCCAAGCGCGACGGGACGTCTGGGTTCGGTCGCGGCCGGTCCAGGCTTCGGGCACCTGATGCGGCTGCAAGCCTACACGCGCCGGCAACTGCTCCGTTGCCCGCAGCCGCACTTTTCCACAAGCCATATTCCAGGAATTCCGGAGAATTCCACGCCGTTCCACACAGCGGCGGTGTTCGGGCCGGCGACTGGGGTTAACCTAACGTTAACCATTGAGGGACGCCGTCATGAAACTTGCCCTGTCTGCACTTCTCGCCGTGCTCGCACTTTCGCAAACCGTGGAGGCTAAAACGAAAGTCGTTGCGACAGACGCGAAAGCGGCCACAGCCGAGAAAACCCGGCCGCCGCTTGACAATAAGTCCACCGGCGGGATCAACGCCCCGTCCGGTGCGATGGCGGCGCCGGCCAACAAAAATGCGTCCAGTCCGTATCCGCCGGCGATCTATTTCGATTTCTAGAGTTTCATCCATCCCCTAATGGATGGGGCTCTTCCTTTTATTCGACCGCTCGACGCTTGCGGTGCCCTGGATTCATAGGCTCTGGGATTGACAGGCCCCGCATCAACAAGCTTGGCGGCGGCGCGCCAGGCCGTGTTCCGTTCGCCTCCGGCCTCAGCCGACCCTGACGACGAAATGCTTCGTCACCGGCTCGATGATCTTCCACGTTCCCTTGAAATCGGCCTCGACCACAAAGGCATCGCCGGGACCGACTTCGACCGGCGCGCCGCCATCGGGCGTGATGACGATGCGGCCTGATATCATGTGCACGAATTCATAGTCGCTGTAGGTCGCGTGATAGGTGCCGGGAGTAGCCTGCCATGTTCCCGACAGGACCTTGCCGTCCTCTGTGGTGTGCTGGACGGCGGTCTTCATGGTTGGGTTGCCGTCGACCACGACCCAGCCCGCGAGATCGCCCGCCTCGGCGTTTTCGACCGCGCCGAATTTGAGGATGGTCTTCTCTGTCATGGTCGGGCTCCGTTTCGGAACTGTGCCGGCATTGGCTGCCGGTCAATAGCCGAAGCACCTGACATGAGCAACGCGGGCCTGCCCGCAATATCAGCAAGCAATGGCACGGTTTCCCACGTGCCGCTACGCTTGACGTTGCCCTCATCCCCCGAGCTTGCAGCCGAAGCCTCCGGGAACCCGCGCTTCTGAATTGCGCAGGCGGATGGCAGGCATCGCCGCGGTACGGAACCGACGCTGGGGCCGGCCCCTCCGGGCCACTCCTTGAAAGCCGTCGAAAGTACGATATATCAATGACTAAGCGTGCGTTGCACGCGACGTGGTGCTTTGGTCAAGCTTCATCTGTGGAGATTGTCATGGCAAACAATGTGATGGAAGGAAAGAAGGCCCAGGATTGGATCAATCTGATCCTTGCGGCATGCCTGTTCATCTCACCCTGGGTCATCGGCTTCGCTGCTGAAACCGCTCCTGCGTGGAACGCCTGGATTGCCGCAGTCGTGCTCGGCGCCCTGGCTCTCGCGGCGCTTTCGGTATTCGCCGAATGGGAAGAGTGGGTGAACCTTGTCGTTGGGCTCTGGCTGATCGCCTCGCCCTGGCTGCTCGGCTTCATGGCGAACGCCAACGCGATGGCGACCCATGTTGTCCTCGGCGTGCTGGTGGTTGCGGCATCGGCCTGGGCGGTCTGGGACTCCCGTCATCATCCGCCAGCGCATGCGTGATTGGTGACCACCAAGGGGAGGAGCCCTGCGCGCGAGCGGCGGGCTCCTTCTAAGCCTGAGATGGGTAAGCAGGCCCGCTAGCCGGGCCGATTGTCTTCCTTGTGCTCAAAAAACACCCCGCCGCGCCGGGTGAATATGGCGGCGTCGCCGCGGCGCTTCGTGGTCTGGACGCCGACGAGCACACCCCGCTGCACGCCGCGAACTCCACTTATGTTGCACTGCGTTAGATTTGTTACATTGCAATATCGGCACATCGCGTCGAGTCTTCGCAACGGGTGGCTTTTTTAACGACCACACGAGGTTTTGCCGTGTCAGCATCGTTTCGGCCTGATATCGAAGGGCTGCGTGCACTGGCGGTGTCGGGCGTCGTCGCGTTCCATTTCGGTCTGTCGGACCTGCCGGGCGGCTTCACCGGCGTCGACATCTTCTTCGTCATCTCCGGCTATCTGATCACCGGCCAGCTGCTGCGGGAAATCGCCGACGACGGCAGGCTGAACCTGTGGCGGTTCTACGCAAGGCGCGCCCGGCGCCTGCTGCCGGCCTCGCTGTTCGTCATCTTCGCCACGCTTGTCACGGGTTATTTCATCCTGTCGCCGGACGAACAGGCGCTCTATTCGAAAGGCGCCATGTTCGCCTCGGCCTATGCGATCAATTTCTGGCTGATCCGCTGGTCGTTCGACTATTTCGCCCCCGATGCGGCGAACAACCCCTTTATCCACTTCTGGTCGCTCTCCGTCGAGGAGCAGTTCTACCTCGTATGGCCGACGCTGCTTCTGCTGGCGGCATGGCTGCGACCGGGCAAGCGCACGGCGATCCTGGTGATCGGCCTCGCCGGCGCGGTGTCGTTCGTCGTCTGCGCCTGGCTCACCACCGTGGCGCAGCCCTGGGCCTTCTATTTCTCACCGCTTAGGGCATGGGAATTCGCCGCCGGCGGCCTGGCGACGATGGCGCCGGCTAAATTCTGGCGCGAGCGCCCGCAACTGGGCGCGGCACTGGCGTGGCTCGGCCTGGCGCTGATCGCCGGCGCCTATCTGACCTTCAACGAGCGGGATCCCTTCCCCGGCGTGATGGCGCTGGTGCCGGTGGCCGGCGCCGTGCTCCTGCTGCTCAGCGGTTCCGGCAATGTCCAAAGAGGGCCCAGCGCCATGCTGGCGCTGCCGCCCCTGCAATGGGTGGGGAAACTTTCCTACTCGCTCTACCTCTGGCACTGGCCGGTCATCGTCTATGCGACGATGATGGTTCCCGATCTCTCCTGGCCTGGGCGGCTTGCCTGCGCGGCATTGACGCTGGCGCTGTCGATCTTCACCTATAATTTCATCGAGAACCCGATCCGCCGCAACGGCTGGCTGATGGCGAATGCGGCGCGCGCGCTTGTCCCCGCCGCAATGCTGACCGGCGCCAGCGTGGTGGCGACCTACGCCAATGCGCGCCTTGCCGTGCACGATCTCGATCCCACACAACGCATCATTGCCGAAACTGCCGCACAGCCCTCCACCGCGCGCGCCAAGGGCTGTGTTCTCGACTACGAGACCATCACGCCGAAGCCCTGCGTGTTCGGCGCCAAGAATGCCGAGCACTCGATCGCACTGTTTGGCGATTCGCATGCCGACCACTGGTCGACGCCGCTGATCGAGGCGGCGAAGAAGAACGATTACAAGGTCGTCACTTGGCTCAAATCCGCCTGCCGGGCCTCGCGGCTGACGTTCTGGAGCTCGAAGCTGAAGCGCGACTACACCGAGTGCGATCAATGGCGCGAGCAATCGATCAAGGAGATCATCGCCCTGCGCCCGAGCCTGGTGGTGATCTCGGAGATCTCGCTGACGAGTTCGCACAAACTGTCCCCCGACGTGAAGGTGCCCGACAGCCAGGTTCAGGACTGGCAGGCCGGCCTGCGCGCAACGCTGGAGGCGTTCACCCAGGCCGGGCTGGAAGTCGCCTTCATTCGCGATGTGCCGTTCAACGGCACGTTTGCCGACACCTGCGTTGCCCGCGCGCTGTGGCGGGAACAGGCGCCGTCGGTATGTGACGCGCCGCGAACCGACGCCGCCAACGACGCCATGGCCGCGGTGGAGCGCGACATCGTGCGCACCGTCCCCAACGCGACCTATATCGACATGACCGACCGGTTCTGCGACGCCAAGACCTGCCATGTCTTCATCGGCGGCAAGCTGGCCTACCGTGATCGCCACCATTTGGCGACGCCCTTTGCGCAAACGCTGGAGCCGCCCGTCGAGCGCGCACTGTTTTCGACGGGGGGCGGCGAAATAAGGCGACGCAAGACGCGCCTGTCACCGCGTCTCAGTGCAAGCCAAACTCACGCAGCAGTTCTTCGCGATAGCGCACGAACCGGCCTTCGCTACGATCGCGGGGGCGCGGCAGTTCAACCTCGACCAGCCGCGCTGTGCCGCCCTTCTCCCTGGGCAGGATCAGCACCCTGTCCGCGAGATAGATCGCTTCCTCCAGATCATGGGTGACCATGACCATGGTGACGTTCTCCTCGCTCCAGATGCGCGCCAGTTCCTCCTGCATGCCGATCTTGGTCATAGCGTCGAGCGCGCCCAGCGGCTCATCGAGCAGCAGGATTTCAGGCTGCACGGTCAAGGCCCGGGCGATGCCGACGCGCTGCGCCATGCCGCCCGAAAGCTGCCTGGGAAAGGCATCGCTGAATTCGGCCAGACCAACGAGCGCGGTATAGAAGCGGGCCTTGTCCTCGGCCTCCGCCTTGGGCATGCCCCGCACTTCGAGGCCAAAGGCGACGTTGCCGAGTACCGTCAGCCAGGGCAGCAGGCGCGGTTCCTGGAAAATCACCGCGCGCTCGGCGCCGACGCCATGGACCGGCTTGCCGTCGATCGCGACACCGCCGCTGTCGGCGGTCTCCAGCCCGGCAAGAATGCGCAGCAGCGTGGTCTTGCCCGATCCGCTGGCGCCGACAATGACGAGACATTCGCCGGAGCGGATATCGAGGTTGAGAGCTCTCAGGACCGCAAGCGGACGCCCGCCGAGGCTGAAGGATTTGGACAGGTCGCGTATCGTGACCTCGCCGCCGCTTGTGGTGGCCATGGCACCCGTCTCCCGGTCAGTTGATTTTCGTTTCGCCGCGCCGGTAAAGGATATCAGCGGCCTTCAGCCTGCCCTTGGGCAGGCGGCCGTCGCGCTCGAGAACGCTGACCCAGAAGTCGATGTCGCGGTCGTCAGCCTTGGCCGCTTCGCGCAGGCCGAAGCCGGTCCAGTAGCGCGCCAGCTCGCCATTTTCGCCGCGCTTGTCGAGGATCTCCGCGAGCACCTTGCGCGCCTCGTCCGGGTTCTGGCGCGACCAGTCGGCGGCGCGGGCCGACTGTTCGACGAAATTGCGGGCGCCCTCCGGATGCGCCGTGATGAAGTCGCGCCGCAGCACAATGAAGCCGCCGGCCAGTTCGCCCAGCACGTCGGTGTCGTTGAACACACCCCGCACGCCGCCCTTGTCCACCAGCGCGCCGGCAAACGTCGCCTGCCAATAGCCCAGTGCCGCGATGTCGACCTGGCGCGACCGCAAGGTCTGTTCGAGCTGCGGCCCGGGCACCACGACGAGCTTGGCCGCATCCGGCGGCAGGCCGACGCCGTGCAGCGCCTCGCGCACGGTGTAGTCGAGATGGGCGCCGAGCGTGTTGACCGCAATGGTCTTGCCGGCGACGTCGGCAATCGAATTGATCGGACTGTCTTCCAGCACGTAGAAGACGCTGTGCACTTGCCTGTTGATGCCGTTGCTTGGATAGGCGGCGATGAAGTCGTTGCCTCCGGAGATCGAATTGATCACCGCAGCGGTTGCGGCCGAGCCGAGATCGACACTGCCGGAGGCGAGCGCGAACAGCGATTCCGGGCCGCCGCCGGAGTAGCCGACATTCTCCAGCTTGACGCCTAGGTCGTTGAAATAGCCGAGCTCGTCCGCCAGCTCATGCGGCGAGATGCTGCCGCGGCTGGCGAGGTAGCGCAACGTGACCGGCGCGGCTTGCGCAGCGGCAAAGCGAGGCAGGCCGGTGGCGATGACGCCGGCGGCAAAGGGAGCGCCCGCAAGCAGGGAACGGCGAGTAATTGGCATGGTCCGGTCTTTCCTGTTGAAGAGGATGGCCTGTTGGAGAGGATGGTAAAAAGCTGCTCAGTCGATGGGATTGCTCCAGCGGCAGAGCCGCCGCTGCAGGCTGACCAGCGCCTGGTTGGCGATCAGGCCGAGGCCGGCGAGGATGACGATCGCCGCAAACATCAGCGGGATCTGGAAGTTGTACTGCGCGTTCATCACCTGAAAGCCGATGCCCTTGTTGGCCCCGATCATTTCGGAGGCGATCAGCAGCAAGAGCGCCGTGGTCGCACTCAGCCTTAAGCCCACGAAGATCGACGGGACGGCCCCCGGAAGCACGACCCGGCGAAACGCGGTGAGCCGCGTGGCGCCATAGACCCGGGCCATTTCGAGCAGTTTCGGATCGACTTGCTTGACGCCGCTGATGGTATTGAGCAGCAGCGGAAACAGCGTCGCCCAGAAGATGACGAAGACCTTTGATGCCTCCCCTAGCCCGAGCAGCAGGATGAACACCGGGTAGAGGGCCAGCGCAGAAGTCTGTCGAAAAACCTGCAGGATCGGATCAAGCACGGTTTCGACGGCGCGCACCTGGCCCATGAACAGACCAAGCGGGATGGCAACCGCCACCGCCGCTGCGAAGGCGAGGCCGGCGCGCTGCAGGCTGATGGCGATGTCGCCAAGCAAGGTGCCGCCGGCCAGACCATTCCACAATGCGGAGACGATCGTGTCGATCGGCGGCAGCACCGCGGCGTTGACCCATCCCGCGCTGCTCGACAGCTGCCAGATCGCGAGGAAGGCGATCAGGATGCCGAAACGGGACAGGAAGCGGACGACAGTCCGGTTGGCCAGGCGCGGGAAATCGGCGCCAAGGCTGGTCCTGCCGTCATGTGCGGCGATCGTGACCGGCCGCTCGATGTGTTGCAAACTCATCGTCTTGCCCTTTGCTTCAAGAGAATCTATTCGGCGGCCAGCACCTTCGAGCGGGCGGCGGTCCATGGGTTTTCCGGCCGCCTGAGGCCGAGATTCTCGCGCAGCGTCGTGCCTTCGTAGGCGGCGCGGAACAGGCCGCGGCGCTGCAGCTCGGGGATCACCAGGTCGACGAAGTCGTCGAGCGCGCCGGGCAACCAGGGCGGCAGGATGTTGAAGCCGTCGGCGGCCTCGTTGCCGAACCATTCCTCCAGCTGATCGGCGACCTGGGTGGCGCTGCCGATGACGGTGTAATGGCCGCGGGCCGTCGCCACCCACTGGTAGAGCTGGCGGATTGTGAAGTTGTGCTCGTCGGCGATCTGGCAGATCAGCGCCTGGCGGCTCTTCATGCCTTCGGTTTCCTTGCTCGGCGGCAGCGGTCCGTCGAGCGGGTAACCCCCGATGTCGAGCGTCTGCCCCGCCAGCCCGTTGAGCAGGGCCACGCCATCCTCGGGCAGGATCAGATCGTTCAGCTGCTGGTACTTGGCGCGGGCTTCCTCTTCGGTGCGGCCGACGAAGGGTGCCACGCCCGGCATGATCAGCACCTGTCCGGGATTGCGGCCGGCAGCCTTCACGCGCGCCTTGATGTCGCGGTAGAATTCTTGCGCCGAGGCCAGATTCTGATGGGCGGTGAAGATGACTTCAGCCGATTGGGCGGCGAGCTTGCGGCCATCCTCCGACTGCCCGGCCTGCACCACCACCGGGTGCCCTTGCACCGGACGCGGCACATTGAGCGGACCCTTGACGCTGAAATGCCGGCCCTTGTGGTCGATGTCGTGAAGCTTGTCCTTATCGTAGAAGCGGCCCGACTTCTTGTCGCGGATGAAGGCATCGTCTTCCCAGCTGTCCCACAACGCCTTGACTGTCTCGACATGCTCGTGCGCCCGGGCATAGCGCTCGGCGTGGGCAGGCTGCGTCTCGCGATTGAAATTGCGTGCGGTCTCGTCGCCCGCCGAGGTCACGACATTCCAGCCGGCCCGGCCATTCGACAGAAGATCGAGCGAGGCGAACTTCCGGGCGAGCGTATACGGCTCCTCATAGGTGGTGGAGGCGGTGGCGATGAAGCCCAGATGCGTGGTGAGCGGCGCCAATGCGGCAAACAGCGTCACCGGCTCGAACCCGGCGATCTTGGCATTGCCGCCTTCGCGGGCGCCGAGGCCGACGGTCAGATTGTCGGCGAGGAAATAGGCATCGAACAGGCCGCGTTCGGCAGTCAGCGCGAGCTGCCTGTGGAACTCGAAATTCGTCGCGCCGTCCGCCGGCGCGTCAGTGTGGCGCCAGGCTGCGATATGCTGTCCGCCACCGGGCAGGAAAGCACCAAGCTTGATCTGCCTGGACTTGCTGGGTCTGGTCATTGCGGGTTCCTTTTGACTGTGCGGAAAGGGATTGAGGGTCATTGATGGGCGTTCAGGCGGCAAGACCGACGCTGCGTGGCATCGCCCGGCACGCTTCGGCGACCGCTTGCCTGGCGCGAGCATGGATGGCTTCGGACACCAGCACGCCGTTGGCGAAGTCCTTGTCGGAGGCGTAAATCGCGGTCGGCAGGGTCAGCGCCTCGAAGAAGCCGAACAGCGGCCGCAGCTGATGTTCGACCACCAGAGAATGACGATCGCCGCCGCCGGTCGCAGCAAGGATGACCGGCTTTCCCCTCAGGGATGACGGGTCGAGCAGGTCGAAGAAATGCTTGAAAAGCCCGGTGTAGCTGCCTTTGAAAGTCGGCGAGCCAACCACCAGGACATCGGCGCCCAGCAATCGCTCGACGATGTTTCTGGCCAACGGATCCAGATCGCCAATGCGCCTTGCCAGCGGGAACGACTGACCGAGATCCTCTAGGTCGAAAACGGTCGAGGCTGCACCGGTGCTGCTCGCCACCTCCGCGACGATGTGGCTGATGAACGCCTTGGTCTTCGACGGACGGGTCAGGTTGCCTGACAGCCCCACCACCAGCTTTTTCGACATTTGAGCTCCTCGCAAAGCGCTTGCGTGGATTAACTCTAGTAAGTTTGTAGAGATTAGTGAGAAAGAAGGTTTCAAAACGAGCCCGCCAAGCGGATTGAGTTTGCGGCACATCGCCGTCGATTGGTTCTTTCGACGCGAAATGCGAACGGCGAGTTTGGCTAGGTGCCTTGACCGCATTCCGGCCATGCGTTGATGATCTCAGCGCACCAAAGCATCGGCCCGGGGATTCGCATGAAAACAGCCGCTCTGACGCATCTGCTCCTGGCCTGTTTGCTGGCATCGCCGGCGCAGGCGGGATGGAAGCCGATCGAGAAGGTCGAGACCTACGCCGTTTCAGGGCAGACCGGTCCCCAGCTCCATGCCTCGATGGGCGAGCGCGGGCCGATGATCGGCAAAGGCAAAGTTCGCGCCATGGCCTACACCGATTTCAAGCTGACCTGGGTCAGGGACTATCAGCGACAAGGCAATGCCTGCGTGCTGGCGTCGGCGCGGCCCAAGCTCATCATAACCTACACCTTGCCCAAAACAGCCGGGCCGGTGCCAACCGCCGTGCAGAAGAGTTGGGACGTTTTCGCCGCCGGACTCGCCGCCCACGAAAAGGTGCATGGCGACATCATCGTCGACATGGTGCGCAAGATCGAGACGGCGACCATCGGCCTGTCCGTCCCCGACGATCCCGGCTGCAGCAAGATCAGGACCGAAATGACCAAGCGGCTTGCCGAACTCTCCCAGGCACAGCGGCAGGCAAGCCGCGATTTCGACCGAATAGAATTCGCCCCGCGCGGCAATCTACAGCAGCTCATCGTCGCTTTGCTGATGGGGCGGTAGTTGGAAGTTGGAGGTCGCGGCAAGCTGGTGGCGGACAGGTCGGCGGGACAGCGCCCCCACTGTCCGGCAGGACAGAGGGGGCGCCATAGAGCACCGGCCTCGCCTCACAACTCCGCCACCGGCGTCCACATCACATCCTCAACCCGCATCGCCCCGGTTGCCAGCATCGCCAGCCGGTCGAAGCCGAGCGCGGCGCCGCTTGCCTGCGGCATGATGGCCAGTGCGGCGAGGAAATCCTCGTCGATCGGATAGCGTTCGCCATAGATGCGCTCCTTCTCGTCCATCTCGAGGATGAAGCGCCGGCGCTGCTCGACGGTGTCGGTCAGCTCGCCGAAGGCGTTGGCCAGCTCGACGCCGCAGCAATAGAGCTCGAAGCGTTCGGCGACCCGCGGGTCATCCGCGCTCGGCCGGGCGAGCGCTGCCTCCGAAATCGGATAGCCGTAAAGAATGGTGGCGCGCCCCTGCCCCAGCGCCGGGTCGATCTTTTCCACCATCACCCGGCTGAACAGATCGGCCCAATTGTCGTCGGGCGCGGTGCGTAAGCCGGCCCGCACCAGAGCCGCGTGGAGCGCTTCGCGATCGGTGCTGCCGTCGGCGGAAACCGTGGCCAGCAGGTCGATGCCGGCGTGGCGCGTGAAGGCCTCGGCGACGCTCAACCGTTCGGGCTCGGCGAACGGATCGGCCGCGCAGCCGCGAAAGACGAAACGTTTTGTGCCGGCGCGCTCGGCGGCCAGCGCGACAAGCCCGGCGCAATCCTCCATCAGGCTCTCATAGGTCTCATCAGCCCGGTACCATTCGAGCATGGTGAAGGATGGATGGTGCAACGGGCCGCGCTCGCGGTTGCGATAGACGGCATTCAGGCTGAAGATGCGCTTCTCTCCGGCGGCGAGCAGCTTCTTGCAGGCGAATTCCGGCGAGGTGTGCAAATAGAGCGGCAGGTGCTGCCCATCCGGCCCGATCGCCTCGGTGGCGAAGGCCGACAGATGCGCCTCGTTGCCGGGCGAGATTTGCAGCGCCGCCGTCTCCACCTCGACGAAGTCGCGGCGGGCAAACCAGTCGCGCAGCGCCGCAGTGATGGCATTGCGCAGGATCAGCCGCGGCCGCCGGTCGGCGTGAACATCAGGCGTCCACCAGGGCGAGGCGGCGGTCATGACAGACGGATTTGCATGGAGGACTGGCGATTGCCGCCAAGATGCGCTAGGCCGCACCGGACGGCTCCCGCAGCCGATTTGCGCCAGTCGGCGCTCCCAGGCCAGTCAACGCTCTTAGGAATAAAGCCCGTGAAGGTCATCGCCAGTTCCCTACGCAAAGGCAATGTCGTCGAAAAGGACGGCAAGCTCTATGTGATCCTCTTTGCCGAAAACATCCATCCGGGCAAGGGCACGCCGGTGACCCAGCTCGACATGCGCCGCATCTCCGATGGAGTGAAGGTTTCGGAGCGCTACCGCACCACCGAGCAGGTCGAGCGTGCCTACGTCGAGGAGCGCGAGCACACTTTCCTCTATCGCGATGGCGAGGGCTTCCATTTCATGAACCCGGAAAGCTACGACCAGGTTGCGGTGTCGGAAGCCGTGGTCGGCGAAATGGCGCCCTATCTCACGGAAGGCATGGCGGTGCAGATCTCGCAGCACAATGGCATCGCCATCTCGCTGGTGTTGCCGCAGCGCGCCACCTTCGAGGTGGTCGAGACCGAGCCGGTGACCAAGGGCCAGACGGCATCCTCGTCCTACAAGCCGGCGACGCTGTCCAACGGCGTGCGCACGCTGGTACCGCCACACATCGGCGCCGGCACCCGCGTGGTGGTGATGACGGCGGACGGCGCGTATGTGGAACGCGCGAAGGATTGAGAGGTTGGGCAATGTGCGTCCAACAAGACGCTGTCGCGATAGGCGCCCGTGATGCAATTTGGCGCCAGGCGGGCGACAGGCGTCGCGTGCTGGAAGCCGACTGGGCGCGCGGCGACTAGAGCAATTCCAGGAAAAGTGTGAACGGTTTTCCGTCCGGAATTGCGCAAAAACAAAGAGATAGAGCGGTTCGGCGTTTCCGTGAAACGATGAACCGCTCTAGTAGCGGGAGCAAATCGCGTACACAGCTGCCAGATATGTGAGTGCAATCGTGACGTAGGAGACGGCGAGTTCGGCCACGATCGAGGAGATTTGAAGCAGCGTCACCGGAAAAACCCTTTGTTAACCCTGCTCGCTAATACCTCTAAATTCTCTCTCTTGACAGTCCCCATAAGTACGATGAGCGAGACCATCTACTCGCTACGGCGCCTCGTCGGCGCGAAATCAAGGTATGCGGGCCGGGACGAACCTTCTTCACTGGACAATGCAGCGGGGATTCAGCCAAGGATGAGACCCGCTACCAGAACCGTAAGGATCATCGACAGCGGAACGGCAAGAAGGCAGCACGCCTCCAAAGTGTTGATTTGCCAAGAGTTCATCGGGCGCTTCCGAGTTGGTTTCCTATCTAAACGGGCAGACCGGGATGGCAGTTCCACGAAAAATCTCCGGCGTCATTCCATGCCGCTCATCGCGCCGATCGACACCAACCCTCATTTCCGGTCATCCACCGGGCACGCGCCAGATGCGTCGCCCAAGCCCGGAATGCCCGTTCCGGCTCCTGCTCCGGGTCAATGTGCAGAACGGTGTGGGCGACCTCACGCCAATCGGCCCCGTCCGCCGAAGCATCGAGCAGCCGGATGTAAGTCAGCATGCAGTGCTCGTCATAGGCGGTCAGCACCGAAGACGTCGGCGCCACGTCTGCGAAATGAGGGTCTAGCGGTGGCTTTGGCATTGCGATCTACCAGCAATGGCGCACCCTAACAGGCCGTCGAGAAGCCCGCGCCCTTCAATTGGAGGACGCTGGCGGATCGAGGTTCGCCTCTAGCCTGATCACCCATCGGTTCGGCGTCCCGCCATCCGTTCGCGCCCTACCCCCGCGGCCGCCGCATCAGCATCATCCCGTAATGCACCGCCAACAAATCCAGCCCGACCTTGAGCAGTTTGGACACAACGTCCCGCGGCTCGCCCGTCTGTTCGGCCAGGCTCTTCACCGTTTCGCCATGGCAGCAGACTTTTTGCACCACGCCCGACACCTCCCAATGCGAAAGCGCCCTGGTGGCATCGGCATAGGCGCGGCCGGCCGACAGGATGCGGTCGGCAACGCCGCCGCCGATGCGGCCGCCGTCGACGCGCTCGGTCAGCGCCATCGGCTTGACGCCGTCCTGTGCCGAGACGCGAAAATCCTCGCGGTAGCGCATACCCGCCTCGCGCTGCTGGCGCGACAGCGAGGTGATGCCGGTCAGCGGGTCGACGTTGCGCACCCGCACGATGCCGCCGGTCGAGGTGTGGCCGTCATTGGAAACCTCATAGATGCGCCTCGCCTCCAGCGTGCCGGTCGCCAGCCGCTTGCGGCCGAAGGCGTCGTCCTTAAGCGCGAAATCATGACCGACCTCCTTGCGGATGCGCACCTGCTCGGCCTCGCCCTTTGCCAGTTTGGGCGCCTTCGGCGCCTTGACCTTGGCGGTCTTCTTGCTCATGGACAGTCTCCTCGTTTAAATGGCTGCCTTCGCAGAACCTGGGTTCCTCGCCCCACGTAGCGGGGCGAGGAACGCAAGACCCAGTTCACGCCGCATCCGCCACAGCCGTAGGGCGATGGTCGCAGAAGCGCGCCGCGTGATAGGCGCAGTAGCTTTTCAGCGGCCGTGTACGCAGGCCGCAGCACAGCATGTCCAGTGCCGGCCGGCTGCCGGGCGCGTCGTTCTCGGGATCTTCCTCCAGCGTCAGATCGAGCGGTGCGCGGCAGCGGTTGAACAGGCAGTCGATGAAGCGCATGGCCGCGACGTGCGGCTGGCGCCCGGCGGCAACGGGGCGCGGCGCCGGCAGCTTGAAGGCCTCGCCGTCCGGCCCGTGGATCTCGCGCACGAACTGGCGCTGCGGCAGCCAGACCGGCGGCGCCAGCCTGGCCGGAGTGCGGGCGATGCTTTGCAATTCCGGATCGGTGTGGTCGGGCATGGTGTTCTTCCATCGAAATTAAAAGGATTGCGTAGGTGTCGAGGCTGCCCCTCTCCCGTGAACGAGGGAGAGGGGAGATCACCACCGGCGGCCAAGCTTCGCCTCGGCCGCCTCGCGGGTGGCGCCGGAAACCGCCCTGCCCGTGCGCCGGTCGATGATGATGAGCGTGCCATCCTCGGTGCGGATGCACGAAAGGCCCGCATTGCACGCGCCGAAATTCGTGGCCGGAGCCGTGACGGGAACGGCTCCGGCCGTTCCGGTCGCCTGCGATGACGGCAGGGCGACCGGAGCCGAGGCGTTAGCCTCGGGCGTCGTCCAGGCCGGGGAGGAGGACAGCCGGGACGGATGGGAAAACGAGATGGGGCAACGGGGCTTGTGCATGGCTGAATATAAGCATAACTCAAAAAGTTATGCAAGCCATTCTTTCATGGACGAAACCGATTCTTATGTTTCAGATGGCGCCATGGCGAAAACCTCATTGTCGATCAAGGTCGGGGCGGCGATCCGCAAGGCGCGCAAGCAGCGTGGCCTGGTGATGCGCCACATTGCCGAGCACAACGACACCGATGTCGCCGCCGTCGGCAATTGGGAAACCGGCCGCAACCTGCCAAAAACCGAGAACCTTTTGAAGACCGCCGCCTTCCTGCGCGTCGACCCGGTGGCGCTCGGCAAGGGCGAGGTCGTCTTCCTCGACGACGCCGACAATGTCGCCGACGCAGAGATCGTCACCGACGCTGCCCCTCTGCCCGCCGGCCCGATGGACATCGAGCTTCTGGGTGCTGCGGTTGGCGGCGACGACGGCGACTTCACCTTCAACGGCGAGGTCGCCGGCTACGTCCAGCGCCCGCCCGGCATCGCCCATCTGCGCAAGGTGTTTGCGCTGCATGTGCTCTCCGACTCGATGGTGCCGCGCTACGAGCCCGGCGAGATGCTTTATTGCGGCGGCCGCGACGCCGTGCCAGGCGACCATGTGGTGATCGAGATGTTCCCCGAAGAAAACGAACGCAACGGCAAGGCCTTCATCAAGAAGCTTGTCAAGCGCACCGCTGCCGAGCTGGTCGTCGAGCAGTACAATCCGCCGAAGACGCTGACCTTCAACCGCTACGCGATCAAGGCCGTCTTCCGCGTCATCCCGCTCAAGGAACTGCTGGGCTACTGAAGCGCCCTTCCCTTCTCCCCTTGTGGGAGAAGGTGGATTGGCGTGCAGCGCCGAGCCGGATGAGGGGTGCTGGATGAAATGAAGCATTGGCTATCGTCCGCCCTTCACTCCCCCCGGGGAGCAGATCAAAGGCAGGCGTTGGCGATCCGTCCAACACCCCTCATCCGACCGAGCTTCGCTCGGCCACCTTCTCCCACAAGGGGAGAAGGGGTCGGTCTCCGCCATCAAGCCCGCAAGGATCTCTCCAGCGGAACCTCGCGCTCGCTGAGCATCCGCGCCTCGGCGCGGCGCCGCTGCTGCTCGTCGACGAATGCCGCCTGGATCACGACCGCTGCGCCCGGCAGGCCATCGGCGCGGCAGGCCGAGCAAATGAGGCGCCCCGAAAGGGACGCCAGCGGCGTCTGCGCAGTTACCCCGAAGCGCCTGAGCTCAGCCGGCTTCCACCATCTGTTGCGGCCGCAATCGATACACTCGACCGCGATCGAGACAACCTCGGCGATCGTCGCTTCCTTGCCCGGCAATGCCATTGTTCCTGATGCCTCATGTTCCTGTTTTGTTCGCACATTATGGGTTTTTTCCGAAGAGTCGAGTCGGATCTGCCCAAGCCCGTGTAAAGTTTAACTTGCGCATATTTTTGAGTTATGCTCGTATAGGATATTACCGATGGATAGTTAGCGCCGCAGACGTACGCATGGGCGGCAAGACCGGGCATCCGTCGCGGCCGCTCAGCCAAGGAAACCAGGATGGACGCCCTCTCCGCTCAATTCGCCCGTGATTGCGGCTATACCGGCGACAGCCCGGCTATGCTGGCAGCCTTCGCCGCCATCCGCCTCGACGGCATAGGCAAGGCCCGCCTGGGCCATGAGCAGCGCAAGGCGGTGGTCGACGGGCTGAAGCACGGCGAGGCCTTGTTCCTGGCGGCGATCCGCCCGGCGCAGTCGGCCGAGGAGGCGCTCGAGGACGCCGCCCGCTTCATTGCGCTGTTCCGCAACATGCCGCGCTGGCGCCAGGAAAGGCGCGGCGCCGACCTCGCCCGCGCCAGGCAGCAGCGGCTCCTGGCGCGCTTCTTCCGCCGCTACGGCCACCGCCTCTGGGCGCAGCAGGCCGCGTAAGCCGGAGGTCGTCGACGCCATCGGCCGCGAATGGCTGGACCGCACTTGCCGTCGCCAGGCCCGCGCCGTATGTCATCCCCTCAATGAGCGAGATCGAGTTCCGTCGCGCACAAGCGCCCGATCTGCCGGCGATTGTCGCACTGCTTGCCGACGATGCGCTTGGCGCCGGCCGGGAAGACCCGTCGACGCCGCTCGCGCCGTCCTATCTCGATGCCTTCCAGGCAATCGAAGCCGATCCCAACCAGCTGCTGGCGGTGGCCGTCGAAGCCGGGCAAGTGATCGGAACCCTGCAGCTCAGCTTCATTCCGGGCATTTCCAGGAAAGGCGTCTGGCGCGGCCAGATCGAAGGCGTTCGCGTTACCCGGCACCGCCGGTCCGACGGCGTCGGCAAACGCATGATCGAGTGGGCGATTGAAGAGTGCCGCTCGCGCAACTGCAGCTTCGTTCAGCTCGCGACTGACAAGAGCCGACGGGAGGCGCACGCCTTCTACGAGCGCCTCGGCTTCACCGCCAGCCATCGCGGCTACAAGATGGCGTTGTAGGTCGCGGCACCTGTCATTAGCGCTCCTTGACAATCAGCGCTCCTTGACAATCCACTCACGATGTTCTCTTTATGTTCCATACGAAACACCTCAAGACAATGCGGCGTTCGAACCGCCGCGGGCGAACGGGCCGGATGGAAGCCAACATCCTCCACGCGGATCTCGACGCCTTCTATGCCTCGGTCGAACAGTTGCTCGACCCGGCCCTGCGCGGCAAGCCGATCGCCGTCGGCGGCGGCGTTGTGTTGGCCGCGTCCTACGAGGCCAAGGCTTTGGGCGTGCGTGGCGGCATGCCGGGGCGGCGCGCGCGGGAACTTTGCCCCGGGCTGATCTTCGTCGGCGGCCATTTCAAGGACTACCAGCGGCTGGGCGATGCGGCCATCAAAGTGCTCGGCGATTTCACGCCGGTGGTCGAGCGGATTTCCATCGACGAGGCCTTTGCCGACGTCGCCGGCTGCACCCATCTGTTCGGCTCACCAGCCGAGATCGCCGGCACGATCCGCCGCCGCGTGCGCGCCGAGCTCGGCCTGCCGATCTCGGTCGGCGTGGCGCGCACCAAGCATCTGGCCAAGATCGCCTCGCAAGTGGCCAAGCCCGACGGGCTGGTGGTGGTCGATCCGCGTCACGAACTGGAGTTCCTGCACGATCTTCCGGTCGAGCTGATGTGGGGCGTCGGCCCGGTGACCAGGGAGCGGCTGGCCGGCATCGGCGTCAACACCATCGGCGAGCTGGCGAAGACGCCGGGCTGGTCGCTGGAGCGCCTGCTCGGCCCGGCGGCGGGCGAAAAGCTCAACGCGCTGGCCTGGAACCGCGATCCGCGCAAACTCGAGACGCAGCGCCGGGCGCGATCGGCCGGCGCGCAGTCGGCGCTCGGCAGGAAACCGGCCGAGGAGGAAGTCTTCGTGCCGACCCTGCTGCATCTGGCCGACAGGGTCGCCACCAGGCTGCGGGCGAAATCCCGGCCCGGCCGCACGGTGACGGTCCGTGTCCGCTTCGCCGACCTGCGCTCGGTGACGCGCTCGATCACGCTCGACCAGCCTATTTCGGCAACCGCGATGCTGGCCGAGATCGCCGAGGCGCTGGTGCGCAAGGTGCTTGTCGATCATCCGCACGAAAAGACCATTTCGCTGCTGGCGATCGCCGTTTCGCATCTGGAGAAGCAACCGGGCCTGCAGCTGGAACTGCCGCTCGGCCTCGACGACGACAGGTGCCTCCCCGGCACAAGGAAGGGCGCGGCGCGCTGGACCGCCGACCGCGCCATCGACACGATCCGCGACCGTTTCGGCTGGCAGGCGGTCGGCTATGCCTCGGTCACGTTCGGACTGTCGCGATCGGTTCCCGATGCCTTTCGCGAGCTGGCCGAAAAGGAATTGTGAGCCGGCTCCCTATTCCCCTACTGCCCTACTGCCCTACTGCCCTACTCCGAAGCCAGGGGCGACACGGCCGGTCCGTTCAAAGCCGTGCCATCGATAGCAAAATGCGAGCCGTGGCACGGGCAGTCCCAGCAGCGCTCGAGGGAGTTCCAATGGACATGGCAGCCAATATGGGTGCATGCGGCCGAGCGCTTGTAGAGCGTGCCGTCCTCATCGCGAAATGCGGCGATTTTGGCGAGTCCTTCGCGGACGATGGCACCTTCACCCGGGCGCAGCTTGTCGGCAGAATCGATTTCGCCAGGCGCGATATACTCGGCAAAACTCTTGATCGCCGTCGCATTCTCCGCCAGGTAATCGCCGATCGCGCCTGCCGTCTTGCGAGACGGCTCGTAAAGTTCGCGCCAGGGACTTTCCCGCTTTAGAATCAGGTCGGAAACCAACAGGCCGGCCACGACGCCATGGGTAATGCCCTGGCCGGAATCCCCGGTCGCCACAAAGACACGCTGGTTGCCAGGATTGCGGCCAATGAACCCCGCATAATCGACGGTCTCCATCACCTGCCCCGACCACCGATTGGTTTCCACGCCGACATCGGGGACCAGCCTTTTGGTCCAGGCCGCCAGGGCCGCGAAGCGATCACCGGCATCATCGGCCTGCCCTGTTTTGTGGTCTTCACCTCCGACGATCAGGAAGTCGGTCCGATCTTCGCCAGGCTGAAGCCGAACGTAGTGATAAGGGTCCTCAGTATCCCAATACAGGGCATCCGGTATGATATCGCGGGCGATCTCGAACGACATCGCGTAGGTCCGATAGGGCGCTTGCTTGGTATGGAGCGCGACCCGATCGTTGATCGGCGAATTGGTGGCGACAACGGCCGATTTGGCAGACACGGTTAAGCCCGAAACCGTGGTTACGCGCACGCCGCCGTCAATCTCCTCGACGTTTTCGACAATGGTGTTGGCATAAAGCGCGCCGCCGCGCGCACGGATGCCTGCGACCAGCCCGCGGAGATATTTGAGCGGGTGGAAGGTTGCCTGATTGGCGTATCGAAGGGCCTGCGCATCCGAAAAGCCTGCAAACGGCACACTCCTGATCTTCTCGACGTCGACCCCGATTTTCAGAGCGGCGTCCAGCTCGCGCCTGATGTCGGATTCCTGCCTGCCGGAAGCCGGAAACAGAAAGCCGTAGAGGCGTCGGAAATCGCACGCGATACTCTCCGTCTCCTGGATTGATTGGATCCGGTCGATAGCGGCCGATTGGCTTTGATAAAAAATCCGCGCCAGATCCTCACCGCGCAATTTGACCAGTTCCGAAAAATAGTCATCGCAGACGGATGACAGGTGCGCAGTGGTGCGAGCCGTCATGCCGCTTCCAATCCGACCGCGATCGACGACGGCCACCTTTTGCCCGGCCACGGCCAGTTCGTAGGCGACCGACAGTCCGGCAATTCCAGACCCGACGACGACGACATCGACCTGTTCGCTCTGCCCGAGCGGCACCGCGTCGGGCGCTACTTCGGTCGCCGCCCAGAGGGATACAGTCCTTTCGTCGCTGACATTCATTGGCGGAACCTCCCATCCCCAACATTCGGGTAAACGAATGCGAGGATTCAAAGTTCCTCACGCCTTTGAATGCCGACATAGGCGGCCCTGGTCGTCAGACCAAAAGCGTTGCGCTGCCCCAGGCGATCAGGGCGATGCCGGCTGCCCGGCCAACCCACTGGCCGGCAGGAAACAGCTTTTCAGCCAGCACCAGAATAGCGAGCCCGGCAACCCACACCAGATTCATGATGCCGCCCACGAACAACAACGCCATCAGCATCCAGCAGCATCCGACACAAAACGCCCCGTGCAATGCGCCCAAACGCAGCGCGCCAACTGCGTGGGGACGCCAGTGGCGGGCAAGGAACGCCGTCGGTGCCCGGCAATGCGACAGGCAGGCGTTCTTGAGCGGCGAGAGCTGATACAGGCCCGCGGCGATCAGGACGATGCCGGAAAGCCAGCGGCTCTGCGAACTCATCATCGTCGCGGAAACGAAGGCCTCGCGTTCGAGCAGCCAATGCAACGCGGTGGCCGCGACGGCAAACCCCAGCCAAACCAGGAGGTAGCCTGCCATAAATACGCCGGTGGGCGCGAGCTTGTCCTGGATCTGACCCTGTGCGAGCGCATGGCGATGCACGCGCGCATAGAGCAGGATAGTCGGCGCCGCACTCGGGGACATCATGGCAACCATCATGACCCACCACATGGCGATCATCAGCGTCCAGATCGCCGGCCCCCAGGCCCGCGGTTCGGCTGCCATGGCCGTCGCGCTCATGTCCATGCCGGGCATATCCATGCCAGACATATCCATGCCAGACATATCGGAGGTCACGTCGGCAGTTTGCTGGTGGGGGAATAGCGCGAGCCTCGTCATCTCCCACGCATTCATGCCGAGCCCTGCACCGGCGACGATATAAAGCCAGGCCAGCAGGCACAGCGCCACCACGCCCGCAATCGTGATGACGCGGTCGCGTCTGAGCAGCCGTTCCAGTGGCGACCCGCCGTCCATGTGGCGCTTCAGGCGCGCACCACCCCGTGATTGTTGAGATGCAGCCGGGCAAACTGGCCGTAACTGTCCTTCATGTTCACCTGAACCGGCCCGCTGGTTGTGCTCGAAGCGCTGCCGATCTCGGCGACGGCATATTCGAAGCCGTTCGGCAACACGATCTGGGCGCGCGAGTCCGCGCCCGTCACCTTGTTGCGGATCGGTTCGCCGACGGTTTCGATGTAGTCCTTGACGAAGATGCGGCCCCTGCGGCCGTCGACATCGAGGTCGAGATCGATCTTGGTGAAAACCGGCTCATTCATTTTTGTCACGGTTGAGGCGTAGACGGCGAACATCGTCGCGAACGGGTCGGTGTCCTGGCCGGTCATGATGCGCAGCAGCGCGTTACGCTGCCGCTCGGTTGCATTCTCGTCGACGAAGGCGATGGCTTCGCCATTGCCTTCGTGGATCGCGCCAGGCCATTTGAAGATCGCGGCGATCCGGAGGCCATCGAGAGCGGTCTCGCCATGATGACCCTCGTCGATCTGGATGCCCGCCACCGCATGGCAATGGCCTTTGTCGGGCAGCGCATTGAATTGACAGTTGCAGCCATATTCGCAGGTGCAATTGACGAGTTCGCGTCCCTTGATTTCCCAAGACGTCATGCTGTCCTCCCTGATATCGAAATATTAGACCATCAACATACACCTGCGCCGGCCTCACCGCCATCCTGTCGCGCCATGGAAGACGGCAGCCCATCGCGCCTTCTCGCTGAATAATGGGTGAACGTGCGCCTTGGAGATCGTGAGGCCAACATTGGAACGGAGAAATGCGGTCGGACCGGGCCTTTCCGATCGCACCCGCGAAGGTCCGGAAACGTCCCCGAAAGCGGTCGTTTCGATAACGATCCGAGCGGCCACGATTTTGGCAGGACTGGAAAAATCGGTCTCGAATGCTACAATCATCACATGTCCCGTCCAGGTTGTGGACACTTCCTTCTCAAAGGCGCACTCTTAGCGTGCGAAACGCGAGCTAGTGTTTCGTCCAATGCTTCACATGCTTGACTTGCGTCGGTGATTGTCTGACCTGTCCGGATACTTCCGGCTGGGCAGACCTCACATTGTGTCGCCCATCCGTGATCAGGCTACGGCCTAAGGCACGTTGCAGCCCGTTCCGGATCAATTGGGAGGTAATCAACATGCCTGATTTTCAGCGCAGAGAACTTCTTGTCCAAGGAAGCGCGGCTCTTGCCGCAATTGCTGCTCTCTATACCTCGCGTCGGGCTTACGCTTTTCCAACACGGCCGAGCGAGGAAGTTATTCCGTGGCTGGATCAGCCGACCGAAAATCCCGATCCGGTCGGTATCCAGAAGCAGCTTGTCTGGGAGGATTTGGATAGCTGGATAACTCCAAACGACAAGTTCTTCAGCATCTCGCATTTCAATCGACCAACGATCGACGAGAAGACATGGTCGATGGAAATCGGAGGCCTGGTGAAGAAGCCTTTAAAATTAACGCTCGCCGACATCAGGGCGCGACCGCGGCAGGAGGTCGTTTTCACAGTGGAATGCTCGGGCAACCACGGGTTTCCCTTTTTCACTGGCGGCATCGGCAATGCGCGCTGGGCTGGAACGCCGCTCGCCCCGATACTCGAGGAGGCCGGCGTTCTGGAAAATGGCATCGAGGTTGTATTTTTCGGCACCGACAAGGGCGAGGTCCCGATACGCGACGTCAAGATGCAGCAGAACTTCGCTCGCAGCATGTCGCTCGCCGACGCGATGAACCGCGACAATCTGCTCTGCTATGAAATGAACGGAGCCGCCTTGCCGGCGGCCAATGGTTTTCCGCTGCGGCTGATTGCTCCAGGCTGGTACGGTATTGCCAACGTCAAGTGGCTGGAGCGCATCGAGGTTCGCGACACCCGCTTCATGAGCCTTCTGATGGCCCGCGACTATGTCACCATCCGGGAGGAAGAGCACAACGGCGAGACCGTGTGGACCGAGAACTCAGTCGGCCGGGCACGGATAAAGTCCGCGCCTGCGAAGGTTACCCGGAAAGACTCAGATTATTCCATCATTGGAGCAGCCTGGGGAGCGCCGATCGACCGGGTCGAGGTACAAATCGATCAAGGGCCTTGGGCACCAGCGATCATCGACCGCAGTGAGGAGGCCGAACACGCCTGGAAGATCTGGTCCCTGGATTGGGCAGATCCCGCCCCTGGAGAACACGCGGTGACCTCGCGCGCGGTCAGCACCACGGGACAGGTTCAACCGGCAATGGACGATCCCTTGATTGCCAAGAAACACACATACTGGGAAAGCAATGGCCAGGTGACGCGCCGCGTGCGTGTCGACTAGAGCATTTTGCAGCCAAATGGGATCATTTGGCGTCGGCATAAATGCGGCAAAACACATAGTTAGAGCGTGTTACCGGTTCCAAGAGAACCGGAACCGCTCCAAGACACTTGCAGCCATGTGGCAATTACGTTCGGGTCACCCGGGAGTGAAGGCTGCTTGATCCGAAAGCTGGCACCGACTCCGTATCGAGCAGACAGGTGTGGGTCGTAGATCCCTCACCCGTCCACGATGCTGATCTCCGCATCGACCAGGCACCAGGGCGCGTAGCGGAAGTCGCGGATCTGGACGACCCGCTCGTCCCGCCATTCGACCAGCATGAAGCCGCGCACGGCGCCATCCGGCTCCTGCGGGTTGCGGATCAGGATCGCCGGCCGGCCGTCGACGAAGCCCAGCGACAGCGTCCAGTCGCTGATGCGGTCGTAATTGCCGAAATAGGTCGACACTTCGGCCTTGCCGCGCAGGCGGAGGCGGCTGACGAGTTCGAGCTGGATATCCTCGGCGATCAGCGCCCTGACCGCGTCGAAGTCGCGCGCGTTGAACAGATCGACATAGCGGCGCAGCCGCCGCTCGTCATCGGCGCCGAGCTTAGGCGCGGCGACGTGTTCGGGCTCGGCTGCCAGCACGCGCAGCTGTGCCCGCCCGCGATGCAGCGCCGCCTTGGTGGCGGCGAGCGTGGCGCCGGTCACCTCGCAGGTCTCGTGCAGGGAAAGTCCGAGCACGTCGACCAGGATCACGGCGCTGCGCTGCGCCACCGAAAGCTGCATGAAGCTGCGCAGGCCGGTCGCCGCGGCGATCCTGCTGTCGGCGCTGCCGGAAGGATCCTCGATGGTGGTCATGTCGGTCTCGGTCATGCGCGACCTTTCCCGATGGCGCCGGCGCAGATGGTCCTGCGCGGCATTATGGGCGATGCGAAACAGCCATTGCTCGGGCCGCTCGACCGCCATGCTGCCGTCGACCGCCTGCAGCGCCTTCAGCAGCGTCTCCTGCACGATGTCCTCGCCGTCGATCACCGAGCCGGCCATTCGGGCGCAGTAGCGGTGCAGTTTGGGGTGTAGCTCGGCGAGCATCGCCTCCAGCGCCGGACGATCGAATTTCCGTGAGATCATGGCGTTCTTTCGGCCCCTGGCGCGGTCGCTCTATCCGGCTTTGCCGTCCTCAAGGACATGGTAGTTGCCGATGATTTTTGCAGGCGATCGCTTGACCGGGGTCGAACGTCGCTCCGCATGGTTTTGCGTGAACGCCTCGAAGGCCGCAAGCCCGGTCAGCGCGGATGTGTCATTTCCTTCGCCGACGACGTGGACGAACTCGCCGTCGTCGAGTTCGAGCACGAGATAGCGCACGCTCTTTGGCGCCGTCTCGTCCAGCGCCTCGAACACCTTTGCCACCAACGCGCGGTTCTCTTCCAGCCCGGTATCTTTCACGCTGTAGCGAATGAGTTTGTAGCCCATGGTTCGTCTCCTGAATGGTTGGTCTGAGCAGAAGACGTTTCGCGTTCCCGAAAGGATTCTCGCACGCTATAAATTTCTTCGGCCGCCCGGATCGTCTTTCACCTGTGGACGGCTACGCAGCAGCCATCGAGGAGCAGGAGAGACGACCATGCACATCCAGTTTGCCGAACTGCCGGTATTCGACCAGGACCGCGCCAAGGCGTTCTACACCAGGCATTTCGCCTGCAAGGTCGCGGCCGACGAGAAGATGGGCGATAGCGGCTGGCGCTGGATCGAGCTGAAATTTCCCGGCGCCGTGACGAACCTGCATTTCGTGAGGCGCGCCGACGACACGCCAGGCGCGGAGCCGGCGCTGGTGCTGGTCGACGACGATGTCGAGGCCACGATCGCGGCGTTGAAGGCGGGCGGCGTCGAGATCATCACCGAACCGCAGGAGGCGCCCTGGCAGCCAGGCCGCACGGTGGCGGAATTTCGCGACAGCGAGGGCAACCGCATGGTGATCGGCAGCCAATTAGCCGGTGCAGCCGGAGAGCGGGCATCTGAATTTTGACCAGCCCATGAACGGCTGGAGAAGGCGGACAGTGTTGAAAAAGGTCAGGCAGAGCAGGATGATTTTGCCTTCGAATCTCCATCCCGCTCCAAAGTCTTTACTTGGTCGCGCGTCCGTGCGGAAAACGGGCACTTAAGCAGCCCCGGGCTTGTGCGCCAAAGCATGCCTCGGCTGGTAGAGGCCAAGCGAGCCGCCACTGGGAAGCGAGACATGCGTGAGCAGGCCCCAGCCTTCATCGGTGACAGAAGTGCATTCAACATCGTGCGATTTCAGCTCTTGGATTGTGGCATTGATGTCTTCGCAGATGAGATAGACTTCGTGGCTGTCGACTTCGGCGGCCGGGTGAACGGCAATTTCGGCCGGCGGCAATGCGAAGATCAACCAGCCTTCGCCAGCATCGACTGCTGGAAAACGTAGGACATTGCGAAAAAATGCGCGGTCTGCCTCGGCATCCGTGCTGTAGATGATCATGTGTGCGCCGGAAATCATGGCTCCTTATCTCCCTGAAAGTGATGCGAACAAACTATTGCCGTTGCAAACGACGTTTCGGCGCTACCGCCCGTCGACACCGCCGCTCGATATCGGCAAGCTTCAGTTGGATATAGGTCGGCCGGCCGTGATTGCAGGTGCCGGAACCCGGCGTTGCTTCAAAGACCGACACCTGCCAGACCTCACGCTATCAGCGGAAGAAGCTGGAGATGCTGTTCGCGCACCTGCCGCCATCACCCGGCCATCGGTTTTGAGTCGACCTGGCGCGCGTTTTGGCTCTGGTCGGCGACCGGGGCGGCTGGGGCATCGATCCGGCTCAGGATGTGATCCGAGATGCCGCGCGCGATCTCCCGCTCGCCCATGATGATCAGGTCGGCGCCGAACTTCTTCAGGTAATCCACTTCGGCATCGGAATGCGCACGGGCGATGATCTCGAGCTTTGGATTGATGGCATGGGCTTGCTCGATGAGATTGCCGCTCTCGAACGGATTGGGAATGGCGCTGATCAACCACCGGGCTGAGGCAACGTTGGCCGTTTGCGCGAGCCAGGGATAATGGACTAAGACGCGGCGGTCTCAACACCTTTCGCTAAGCCCTGCCGAAGCTGTCCGTTCGGGGCAGCATGGCTCCATCAGGAAAAAGGAAGATCAGAACAGGCAGATAGAGACCTATCTTGATTCTATTTGTGCGGATCAGGCGCTTGATAGTTGAGCATAGTCAGGAGACGACCATGATCTGCCAGACGGCAACGCCCGCAAGCGCCAGCCCTGCAGCGCCTTCGATGGTTCGGGAAATGGTTTTGAGTGGCTTGCCGGCGATGAAACCCACCAGACGTTGCTGAAACAGGATCGACAGCACCGCGACGCGGGACAGCGTCAGCGCCACGCCGGCCATCATGGTGACAGCGAAGAGCACGCCGGCGCCGGGAACGCCTCTGGACATCGCGAAGGTCGTTACGAACAGCGCCAGCGGGCACGGGATCAGACCTGACATCACGCCGACTGCCTCGCCCTCACCGCGGGTGCCGATCACGATGCGATGGTCGGGTTCCTGCAGCTGTGACAGTGTGAGTCGGCCGGGGCCGGAAGTCCTCCTGCCATCACCAAGGTTCGCATGAATGGTTAAGCGGCAGGGCGCAGCTTCGTCACGATACGCTCGACCGCGGCTGTCAGCGATGTCGTGCCACGCCAATCTTCGGTTCCGGCCTGGCGCGTGAAGCGGCCGTTTGCAATGCCTTCGTACATGCCGAGCAGGGCGGCGGTAACCTCCGCGGAGAGCCCCGCCTCGGCCAGGACCGCTTCGCGCTGCTCCGGCGGCACGAGCACCGGCTCGACCGGACGGCCGAGAACCTTCGCAAAGGCAGCCGCCACATCGCTGGCGCTCCAGTCTTCGGGCCCGGCCAGTTCCACGATGCGCGTTCCAGCCCAGTTCTGCG
Source organism: Mesorhizobium sp. M5C.F.Cr.IN.023.01.1.1 (assembly GCF_003997585.1). NCBI lineage: Bacteria > Pseudomonadati > Pseudomonadota > Alphaproteobacteria > Hyphomicrobiales > Phyllobacteriaceae > Mesorhizobium > Mesorhizobium sp. M5C.F.Cr.IN.023.01.1.1. The sequence continues at coordinate 59,708 of NZ_RZSU01000014.1, forward strand.
ACATCAGCCGGGCGGCGGCGCGCCCGACATCGGTCGTGCTGACCATGGGAATTTTCCGGTCGGGTCCCAGAAACGACGGGAGCATGCCTTCCGAAACGCAAGCCTCAGCGACTTCCGACCAGGTTTCGACAAAATAGCCCGAGCGCAGAAAGGCCGTGGCGGGCGCGGTGCCGGCTAGCATCGCCTCGACCTGATGCAAGGTGGCAATGACCCCGGTGCCAGTCTCATGCTGCGCGCCAATCGACGATAGGATAACGCTCCTGGACAGATCGGCGCGGCGGACCGCCTGGGCAAGTGCTGCGCCGATGTCCGCTGTCTGTCCAAACGGATCGCCGGCGACCGGCGGGGGGTTGAGGAGAAACGCCGCCGTTGCGCCCTTCAAAGCGGCGGAAACCTGCTCTGCGTTATCAAGGCTGGCGACGGCGACTTCGGCACCGAGCGCCGCCCACGCTTTGCCCTGTTCCGGACGGCGCACGACCACGCGCACGGGCTCACCGTCCGCCATCAGCGCACGCGCCGTTTCCCCGCCGGCCCGTCCATTTGCTCCAAAAACCACATGCATGATCTGTTCTCCTCGGGTGTTCGCGATTGATGAGACCCCAAGATTACGGAATGGCTATGCATGCGACAAATGCATGTATTATATAGCCAGCATGCACGAAGTGAATTTGCGTCACGTCGACCTGAACCTGCTGGTGGTGCTAGAGGCGCTGCTTGACGAAAGAAGCGTCACGCGGGCCGCCCTCCGTCTCGGTATGAGCCAGCCGGCGGTGAGCCGTGCGCTGTCGCGGCTACGAAAGCTGTTCGCGGACGCCCTTCTGGTGGAAGGGCGGACAGGTTACATGCTCACTGCCCGCGCCGAAGAGATTCGGCCGGCGCTGCGCAGGACCCTGGCGGACATCGCTACGATGCTGGGGGCGAATCCGTTCGACCCGGCAACGGCAACCGGTCATGTGCGGCTGCTGATGATGGATCTTGAGACTGCCGCGTTGGCGCCTCATCTGCTTGCTCGTCTCACCGTCGAGGCGCCGGCGCTCGACCTGGACATTCTGCCGCCCAGCGCAACGGCGATCGAAGCACTGGAGGAGGACGCCGTGGACGCACTCGTCGGCGTGATCGACGATGCGCCCGCGGGCATCCGCCGGCGCGGCCTCTATCAAGACCGCTTTGTCACGCTGATGCGCGCCGGGCATCCCGCAGCGAACCATGAGCTTACGCTCGACCGATTTCTTGAATTGGGTCATATCGTGGTGAGCTTCACCGGCGTTGGACCAGCGTTCGTCGACGTGGCGCTCGCTGGTGCGGGCCGCCGACGACGGGTGAGCGTGCGCGTACCGAGCTTCCTTGCAGCCGTGGAAATCGCTGCCCGCTCCGACCTGATCATGACGCTGCCGTCGAGCCTGGCGCAGATGGTGGGCGGACGTTTTGTCTCGCTGCCCCCGCCGCTTGATCTCGGCAGCTTCACCATGAGCCTTCTCTGGCACGCGCGCCACCAGGACGAACCTCGGCACGTCTGGTTGCGGCATAGCATCGCTGCCGCTGCAACAGCGCTGAGCGCGCCCGGCGCATCCATCGCCGAGGGCGGCGTTCGTCTGCAGCCTGCGGTCAGTGCTCCTTGAGGAAGTGGATGATGCTGAGGCTAACGGAAACGAGCCGGTCGAAGTGATCGTTGGTGCCTGTCATGTTCGCCGTGAGCATGATCCGCATCCGCACTCGCCAATCTGATATTGGCAGCCGCAAGCGCCGGCATGTGCTCGAACAGCTCGTCTTCCAGAGCTGCCGTGAGCTTTTTCGCTTCGGAGACCGGCAGGTTTTCTTCGACGGCGATGGCAATGTCGGCGTGTAGCTTGTGACCGATCCACCGCGCCTTGGCCTCGACAATGCAGGCTCCAGGCACATGCGCGGCGGCATGGTGGATTTCGCCGATGACGTCAGGCTCTATACCGTCGAGCATGCGGGTCAGCACCGAGCGGGCCGACTGCCAGACGATGCCGAAAATGGCAAGCGTGATGAGCAGGCCGACAATCGGGTCGGCCAGCGGAAAACCGAGCCAGACCCCAAGCGCCCCGATGACCACGGCAAGGCTGGTCAGGCCGTCGGTGCGGGCATGGTAGCCGTCAGCAATGAGTGCGGCGCTGTTGATTTCTCGGCCGACGCGGATGCGGAACACCGCGACGGCCTCGTTGCCGAGAAAGCCGACAACGCCTGCCGCCGTCAGCCAACCAAGGTGCGTCACCATTCGTGGGTTTATCAAACGGTCTATGGCCTGATAGCCGGCGACGATAGCGCTGAACAGGATGATCCCGACGATCATGATCCCGGCCAGATCCTCGACCCGGCCAAGGCCGTAGGTGAAGGTCGGCGACGGCTTGCGCCGGGCCAGCATAAAGGCGATCCACAGCGGAATGGCGGTGGTGGCGTCACCGATGTTGTGGATCGTGTCGGCCAGCAGCGCCACGCTGCCCGACAGGATCACCACGACCATCTGCATCGCCGCGGTGATTGCCAGGATGACGAACGACCATTTTATCGCCCAGATACCCCGGTCGGTCGTCGCTATGGTCGCATCGATGACCCCGTGGCTATGCCCATGCGAGCCGTGCTCGTGACCATGCGCCCCGTGATCGTGTGAGCCGAAACCGAGCCAGTCGAGAATGCGTGCGCCGAGACTGCTCACACGTATTTGACTGTTCACAGGTATTTCGCCAGTTGCTTGAGTTCCGCCAGCGAGTTGCCGCCCGCATCGGCGGTGTCGGTCAGGCAGTGCTCGATATGGTCGTGGATCAGTTCGCGCTTTGCGCTACTGATGGCGCTTTCCACGGCATGGAGCTGCTGCGCCAGGTCGACGCAAGGACGATGCGCCTCGAACATGGAAAGCACCGCCGCAAGGTGGCCTTGCGCACGCTTCAGACGCTTCACGATAGCGGGATGCGAACGGTGGACGCCTTCGGACATGTCTGTTTCGTATCCTCCCCGGGAGGATAGAGTCAATCTTTCTGAGCCCACCTTTCCACCTGTGTATCCTATCGCTCGAAGAAAAACCGTCAGCGCGCCCAGCGACCTGCCACCTTCTTGCAGGTAGTCCGCCGGCCGGCCCGTATTATTTCGTGACCGTGTTGCGCTGGAACCTTCCCTCGCACCACGCGTTCGGGGCGCTGTATTCGCGATGCCTTATATTTAGGCAAGGCGACGGCGAATACCGGCGGGGCGGCAAAAGCATGGGTTGGGAGGAGCATATTGTCATGTCGAACCGTGAAATTGGAACGTCCCACACATTGGGGCTGCGTGTCGCTGATCTCAAAGCCAGGATGCAAAGCGCCCGGATTACCGAGCACGAGATGAAAACCTTTCAGAAGGTCGCCGCCGTCATGGGAGGAGGTGAAGGCTCCCTGCGGCTCGATGCCGACGACTTGATTGCCGCGTCTTTCGTCGTCGAGACGCTGGACGACCCCAGGTCGAACTGACGATCGTGGTGCCTTGGCGATCAGCCAGGCACCACGTCTAAGCCAGGGAAGCGGCGCGTCCGAGGCTGGCGACCGCTTTCCTGACCGGAAATCTCCTGGCGCTTTGCCACCGAGACGGGGTTCCGTCCGGTAGAGCGCCAGGAATTTTCAACACTAGTGGATGGCGGACGGAACGGCGCAGCAGGGCTCGCCGGCCGGCTGGCCCATGATCCGCGTCATCAGCGGCGTGACGCGGCATCACCGGCACCCGTCCAATACACGCTGGGATACTCGTATACGAGAATCCACATATCCACCCTAGCTGCTTTCTGTTAGGCAAGGTCCGCAGGATGACGGGGAGAATGGTTTGCGCGGACTTGTCGACGGCTTGATGCAGAAACCGCTGACGGTGGCGGAGCAGGTGGCCAATGTGCTGCGCGAATCGATTGCCGAAGGCAGCCTGGCGGCGGGCACGGCACTGCGCCAGGACGACCTCGCCGAGCGCTTCGGCTTCAGCCGCATGCCGGTCCGCGATGCGCTTCGCCAGCTCGAAGCCGAAGGCATCGTTTCGATCCATCCGACCAAGGGCGCTCATGTCGCCAGGATGGAGGCTGCCGAGATCAGGGAGATTTTTGCGGTCCGCGCACTGCTCGAAGGCGAAGCGCTGCGGCTCTCGCTCCCGAAGCTCGGCAACGAGAAGCTCGATGAGGCCGGCTATGTGCTCAACCAGATCGATGCCGAGCCGAATGTCGGCCGCTGGGGGACGCTGAACCGCGCCTTTCACCTGGCCCTTTACAGCGCCTGCGGCAACGCCCGGCTTCTCGGCCTCATCGAAGCCCACCACAATGCGGCCGAGCGCTACGTTCGCGTTCTCCTGTCCAACCTCAACTATCGCAGCCGCTCGAAGTCGGAGCACCGCGACCTGTTGACGACCTGCCGCCATCGCGACGCCGAGGCCGCCGTTCGCGTCTTGAGAAAGCATCTCAGCGAAGGCATGGAAACGCTCGCCAAGGCTGGATGTGGGCTGGCGGGAAAGCCCTGACCTTGCCGGAACGACCACGCAAGCAAATGACGCCACGGCCGAACGTCGGCCGGCAACGCCCCTCGCCTAGCGCCGGGGCCAGTCCTCCCGGCGTGAGTCATCCAGGCGTCAGCCTTTGCCGGGCGCTGTCGAAACTCGGCCTGTGCTCGCGCAAGCAGGCGGAGGTTCTGGTCGCCGAAGGGCGGGTCCGGGTCGCCGGCAAGGTCGTGCGCAACGGCTCGATGCGCGTCGATCCCGGCCGCGACCGCATAGAGGTCGACGGCAGCCGCGTCGTCGCCGAGCGCAAGGTCTATCTGATGATCAACAAGCCGCGCGGCCTGGTCACCACCCGCGACGATCCGCAGGACCGCGGCACCGTCTATGACTGCCTGGCCGGGGTCGCCCTGCCCTTCGTGTCGCCGGTCGGCCGCCTCGACAAGGCCAGCGAAGGCCTGCTCCTGATGACCAACGATACGCGCTTCGCCCAGCGCCTGCTCGACCCCGCCTCCCACGTCGCCAAGATCTATCACGTGCAAATCGGCGCCCTGCCCGACGAGGCCATGCTGGCGCGGTTGCGCGCCGGCGCGACGGTCGACGGCGAGGATTTGAGGGCGCGGTCAATCGAAATCCTGCGCAGCGGCACCAGCACCGCCTGGCTCGAAATCACCCTCGACGAGGGCCGCAACCGCCACATTCGCCGGCTGCTCGGGGCGCATGACGTGGAAGTGCTTCGCCTTGTGCGCGTGGCGATCGGTCCATTGCAGCTCGGCGACCTTGCCAAGGGCAAGGCGCGCCACCTCACCGCCGAAGAGCTGGCGCTGTTTGCGGCCTGAGCGAAAACGCATCGCTCTCCCTTCTCCCCTTGTGGGAGAAGGTGGCCGGGCGAAGCTCGGTCGGATGAGGGGTGTTCGAGCTTGGCGCCAACAGCGCTCCGTCCAACACCCCTCAACCGTCTCGGCGCTCCGCGCCGATCCACCTTCTCCCACAAGGGGAGAAGGGAAAGGGGCGGCCCTGTCGCCCGGCCTTGACCATTACTCGGCCGGAACCGGGCTAAGGCCGGGGTCGCCCATCGAGTGCGGCCTGGTTTCCTTGCGCGCCGAGGCACGGGCGAGCACGCTCTGCCGGTTGACCGATTTGCGCTCGGCATCGATGCGCTGGATCAGGATTTCGGCTCGCTCGATTGAACCGAGCAGGGCCAGGATCGTGCCGCGTTCGGCGGCGCCTGCATTCGGTCCGAGCGCCAGCGTGCGGGCGCGCAGTTCCTCCACCTCCGGAAGATTGACATGCCCGGCCGGCAGATTCGGGTCGGAGATGCCGTAAGTCGGCAAGATCTCCCGCAGCGAAGCATCGAGCTTGCTCAACGCGACGTTGACGATGGCCTGCGCCGGGCTGCTGAACTTCTCGCGCCGCACGCGGCGCGCCACCTGATGCATCGATTCCGTCAGGGCAGCCGTGAAGTCGGCTTCCTCGATCAGGCTGGCGATCAGGTCGAGCTGGTCGTAAGGCAGATCCTCCTTCATCAGCTCGGCTGTGTAGGCACGGATATCGCGGCTGAGGATGTCGGTTGCGAGATAGTGCTCGCCCGGATCCGACGGCGCCCTCTTGGACGAGCGTGCGATGTCGAGGAACATGGCGCCGGCTTGCAGGTGACGGGCCGTCTCCTGCTGAACGGCGGGAACGGCCTTGGCAAAATCGCCGGCCAGCTTGCGGTCGAGGAATTTCGGCGTCGAGAAATCCTCGGCGTCCTCGGCATCCGTGTGGCCGACACGCGACAGAACCCGCTCGAACATGCCGATGAACGGGAACAGCAACAATGTGTTGAAGACGTTGAAGAAGGTCGAGTAGATGCCGACCGCGACCGGCACCAGGGGGAAGGTCTCCTTGCCGTCGACGATCACCGGAACGGCGGGATCGCCGCCGAAGAACTGCATGACCCATCCCAGGATCTCGATGGAGACGAAGAACAGCGGGATGGTGATGCACACGCCGATGATGTTGAACGAGATGTGCGCGTAAGCTGTGCGCTTGGCGTTCTTCGAAAGATTGAGCGAAGCCATCCACGAGGTGATCGTGGTGCCGAGATCGGCGCCGAGCGAGAAGGCGACGGCGGTGGTCCAGTCGAGAATGCCGGCGGCGCCAAGGCCCATCACAATGCCGATCGTCGCCGAGGACGAATGGATCATGGCGGTCACGCCGGCGGCGATGAACACGCATTTGAGAAGGTTGAGATAGGAGTCGGCCGTGAGGGTTTGCAGCAGGGCCATGACTTCGGGCAGGTTGCGAAGCGGACGCAGGCCGCCGGTCATCAGGTTGAGGCCATAGAAAATCAGCGCGAAGCCCATGCAGGCGAGCGCTATGTTCTTGACCTTTTCGCTTTTGGCGAAGCAGTAGACCAGCGAGAACACGCCGGCCAGGATCAATCCGAGCGGACCGAGCGGCAGGGCGATGAGCCCGTTGCCGAGCGTGGTGCCGATATTGGCGCCCATGATCACGCTGATCGCCGGTCGAAGCGCGATGACGCCGGCATTGACCAGGCCGACGACCATGACGCTCATCGCCGTCGACGACTGGATGACGCCGGTGATCAATGTTCCTGCCAGCACGCCCTTGATCGGCGTTCCGGCAGCCTTGGCGAGAAAGGCGCGCATCCGGTTGACCGACAGCGCCTGGATGCCGTTGGCCATGAAGTCGAGGCCGAGCATGAAAATGCCCAACCCGCCGATCACCGGCACGAGGATGTCCTTGAAGATATCTATGTCCATGTCACGCAGTCCCCAACAAGCCGTCACCACGGCGCGATATGACGTTCAGTTCGGGTGCTGCGCGAGCAGCAGCCTGGCTCTTCCGCTCAGTTTCCGACGGGCTCTTGCCTTGCCCAGTATTGTTCGACCTGATCGACGAGCGTCTTCGGCAGCGGCACATAGCCGAGTGCGGCGGCATCGCCCGCACCTTGTGCGAAGGCGAGCCGGAAAAGGTCGTGCACGCGGCGATAGCGATGTTCCGAACGGCCCGAGACCTGAACGATCGCGAACACTGCCGTGCTGATCGGATAGGCGGCGTCGCCGTCTCGATCGGTCAGCGAAGCGAAGAAATCGGTCGTTTGCGCCCAGTCGATGGATGTCGCGGCGGCCTGCACGCCCTCCGGCTCCGGCTTGACGAACTTGCCGGATTTGTTCTCGATTAGCGCGTAGGAAAGGCTTGCGCGCTGGGCCTGGCCGGATTCGGCATAGGCGATCGCGCCTTTCGTGTCATGCACGGCTCGAATGAGGTTCTGCGTGCCTTCCGCATCGGCGCCGAGCGGCCACGAGATCAGCGTATCGGCGCCGTATTTGCTCTCCCACTCGCCGCTGACCGCCGACAGATACTCCGTGAAGACAAAGGTCGAGCCGGAGCCATCCTTGCGGTGAAGGACGCTGATCCTGAGATCGGGCAGCGCCAGATCCGGATTCACCGCCTTGATCGCGGGATCGGACCATGACTGGATCTTGCCCAGATAGATGTCGGCCAGAAGCGGCCCCGTCAGGCGAAGGCTTCCCGGGCCGATGCCGTCGAGATTGACGACGACGGCGATGGCGCCCATCACGATCGGAAACTGCTGGCGGCCGGCTTTCCTGAGGTCGGCGGCATTGATCGGCGCATCCGTCGCGGCAAAGTCCATGTCCGGCTGGTCGAGACGCAGGACGCCGGCGAGCGAGCCGACGATTTCATAGTCGACCTTCCAATCGGGCGAGATATAGTCGCCGCCATCGGCGCGGGCGCTCTCGTAGGCCGTCGCCCATTTGCCGATGATCGGGGCGGCTAGCGTCGATCCGGCGCCGCGAATAGGCTCGGCTTGTGCAGCGGCCCCGATCATCAAGGCAACAGCGAGCGTGAGGGCGCCACTTGATTCCGCTATTTTCGCCCATTTGCGCCGTAGCAGCGCAAAGCTTGCTGGAAACATCATGGCGATCCCCGACTATACTGCGCAAACAAATAGCTAGTTTTCAGTTTTTGGTAGATATCAACAGTCATCCGCCCGGCGAGCGAACGCCGGCCGAGAAACAACATCGCTCATCGTATGAACCTTGGTTAACGATTGGATGACAAAGATCTTTGTGGGCGAAATTTTTATTCGGACTTCCGCAATCGCTTTGTCCGCCGGTCCTTAGGACTCGAAGAATTGGGGGTCCGATGCACTGAATTCCAACGTTGCGCCTCGCGCGGCTCACCCTTCTCCCCTTGTGGGAGAAGGTGTCGCCGAAGGCGACGGATGAGGGGTGTTCCAGCTTGGCAACGTTGGCGCTCCGTCCAACACCCCTCAACCGTCTTGGCGCTGCGCGCCAATCCACCTTCTCGCACAAGGGGAGAAGGGAGAAGGAAGTCTACAACCCTTACTTCGCGTCGTGGAAGATGATGCCCACGGTGTGGCGTATGCCGGAGCGAATCCGGCTGACCCCGTGCCTGAGATTGACGCGGTAGCTGCCTTTGCTGCCCTGGACCGGGCGATTGTGGACCGCAAAAGCGACTGCATCGCCCTGGCGCAGCGGCACCACCTCGGCGCGGCTCTGCATGCGCGGACGCTGTTCGGTCAGCACGAACTCGCCACCAGTGAAATCCTTATCCGGCTCGGACAGCAGGATCGCCACCTGCAGCGGGAAGGCAAGATCGCCGTAGAGATCCTGATGCAGGCAGTTGAAGTCGCCAGGACCATATTGCAGCAGGAGCGGCGTCGGCCGCGTCTGGCCCTGCTCGTGGCATTGCTTGAGGAACGCGGCGTGTTCGCCCGGGTAGCGCTGGGCGATGCCCATGCGCTCGTTCCAGTCGTTGGCGACCGCGGCCAGGCGCGGGTAGAGTGCGGTGCGCAAGCCGCCGATCAGGTCGGGCAAGGGATAGCGGAAATAGCGATACTCGCCCTTGCCGAAGCCGTGCCGCGCCATGTGGACATGGCTGCGGAAATGGCTTTCGTCGGGATAGAGCCCGGCGATCTCTCGGCACTCCTGCGGCGTCAGGAGCTTTTCCATCACCGCGCAGCCATAGCCGCTCATTTCCTCGGCCAATGCCTGCCAATCATATCCGGCGACCCGCGCTTCCGCCGATGGGACCGCGGCCTTCGAGCCTATCGAATGAAGGGTCATGGCTTTTCCTCCTCTGGCTTGATGGGCCTCTGCTCATCAGATGGGTGAAACGGCGCGTGCAGACCACCCGTTTCCTGCCAACGGTTTACGCACAGCTGCTTTCACCCGCCGCCATGTCATGGATTTCGGCAAAATCGGGCCCATATCCCTGATAGGGAGCTTTGAGCGTGAAACTCGCGCGTGTGGCCCTGATTGCCGCGGCTTTTGTAGCCGCTGTGGCTGTTTGTTCCTCTTCCGCAACCGGAGAGGCGAACGGCCAGGAGAGGACTGCGCTGCGCATCGAGATAGACGGCGCCATCGGTCCGGCGAGCGCCATGCAGTTCGAGGAAGCGCTGGCGGTGGCCGCAGAGCGGAACGCCGAGGTTTTTATCCTGCAGATGGACACGCCCGGCGGGTTGGTCACCAGCATGCGTGAGATCATCGCCGACATCCTCGCCTCGCCGGTTCCCGTCATCGGCTATGTCGCGCCCGCCGGCGGGCATGCGGCGAGCGCCGGAACCTACATCCTCTACGCAACCCATGTGGCGGCGATGGCGCCCGGCACCAATCTGGGCGCGGCAACGCCAATCGAGATGGGCGGGCCGCTGCCATCCTTTCCCGGCGGCGACGACAAGAACAATGCCCCAGAAGCCGGCAAGGACCAGAAGAGCCCACCGGCGGGCGATGCGATGATCGCCAAGGCGACGAACGACGCGGTTGCCCTGATCCGCAGCCTGGCTGAACTGCGTGGGCGCAATGCCGATTGGGGTGAAAAGGCGGTGCGCGAGGCGGCCAGCCTGTCGGCCAACGCGGCGCTGCAGGAGCGTGTCGTCGACTTCGTCGCCCGCGACACGACCGAACTGCTTCAGCTGGCTGACGGCCGGACGGTGGAAATAGCCGGCAGGAAAGAGGTGTTGGCGACCAAAGGGTTGCCGGTTGAAACGCTGGAGCCCGGCTGGCTCATCCGGCTTCTCGCCGTCATCACCGACCCGAACATCGCCGTGATCCTGATGCTGATCGGCGTTTATGGTCTCGTCTTCGAGTTCACCAGCCCAGGTGCGGTTGCGCCCGGCGTGGTCGGCACGATCTGCCTGCTGCTTGGGCTATATGCGCTCAACCTCCTGCCGATCAGCTATGCCGGCCTTGCCTTGATGCTGCTCGGCATCATCTTCCTCGTCGTCGAAGTCTTTAATCCCACAGTGGTCCTTGGGCTGGGAGGCGTGGCTGCGTTTCTGCTGGGCGCTGCCATGCTGCTCAGGATCGAGGGACCCGGCTTCGAGATGTCGTGGGCCGTTATCGGCACCGCCGCCGTCCTGACGCTCGGCCTGGCGCTGCTGACCGGCAGCTATCTGTGGGCGACCCGCAAGAAAGTTTCGCGTGTTGGCGCACAGGCCATGCAAGGGCTGCCGGCCAAGGTCCTCGACTGGGAGGGCGGCGAGGGCCACGTGCTTGCCCGGGGCGAGCGCTGGCGGGCGACGGCCAACGAACCCATCGCAGTGGGCGACAGCGTCGAGGTGGCTGATGTCAGGGGTCTCGTGCTGACGGTACGGCGCCGCAATGCAAGAAGCGATGGAGCAAAGCAATGATCATCGGCTACGTGGCCTATCTGGTAGCAGCGCTCGTCGTGCTCATGTTCCTGTCCGCGGCCATTCGCATCCTGAGGGAATATCAGCGCGGCGTGGTCTTCACGCTCGGCCGCTTCACCGGGGTCAAGGGGCCCGGCCTGATCATCCTCATCCCGTTCGTTCAGCAGATGGTGAAGGTCGATCTGCGAGTGGTGGTCCAGGACGTGCCGCCGCAGGACGTGATCTCGCGCGACAACGTTTCGGTGAAGGTCAACGCGGTGCTGTATTTTCGTATCGTCGACGCCGAACGGGCGGTGATCCAGGTCGAGGACTTCATGACCGCCACGAACCAGCTGGCACAGACCACGTTGCGCTCGGTGCTCGGCAAGCATGAGCTCGATGAAATGCTGGCCGAACGTGACAAGCTCAACAGCGATATCCAGGAGATTCTCGACCAGCGGACCGACGCCTGGGGCATCAAGGTCTCCGATGTCGAGATCAAGCATGTCGACCTCAACGAGAACATGGTCCGTGCCATCGCCAAGCAGGCCGAGGCCGAACGGCTGCGGCGCGCCAAAGTGATCAATGCCGACGGCGAACAGCAGGCGGCGGCAAAACTCGTCGAGGCCGGCAAGATGCTGTCCGAGACACCGCAAGCCATGCAACTGCGCTATTTCGAGGCTCTTCATGACATCGCCGGTGAGCGCTCGTCGACGGTCGTGTTTCCGGTGCCGATGGATCTGCTCGGCCATTTCATCAAGCAGGGCGGGGAGAAGTGAGTTCGCCGACGGGTCGGTGTCCAGCTTCTATCTGGCGCTCTTTGGTGTATAGCCGAAGCGACGTCGAAAGCAGCGATTGAAGTACGATACGTCGCTGAATCCGCTTGTCATCATGGCAATTTCGCTGACCCGCATGCCGAAAGCCCCCTCTCCGGCCGCTTCGCGGCCACCTCTCCCCACTTTCGTGGGGCGAGGAACCCAGGTCTTGAGAGGGACAGGCCTCCCGCCAGACATTCCCCGCAAGAGTCCCACAAGGGAGAAATCCGCAGTTTCGCCGTCTCACCCCTAAATCAGCTTCTCCAGCGTGATCGGCAGATCCCGCACCCGCTTGCCGGTGGCGTGGAACACCGCATTGGCGATCGCCGGGGCAACGCCGACGATGCCCAGCTCGCCAACGCCCTTGCCGCCGAGCACCGAAGAATGCGGGTCGGGGATGCCGACCGAGATCACCTCGACGTCGGGAATGTCGGCATTGGTCGCTATGAGATAGTCGGCCAGGTTGTTGTTGACGATGCGGCCGTGGCGGCGGTCGACGATGCCTTCCTCGAGCAGCGCCTGGCCTATACCCATGATGATGCCGCCCTTCCACTGGCTTTCGGCGAGCTTGGGATTGTAGAGCCGGCCCGAATCGAGCGCCGACACCACGCGCGACACGCGAACCGTGCCAAAGTCCTCGTCGACGCGCACCTCGATGAAATGCGCACACCAGCTGTGGCGGGAATAGTCGCCCTCGGTGTGCGACAGCGCCATCGCGATGGTTGTATTGTTCTTGTAGCGATCCTCCGCCGTCCAATTGGCGGGCGTGGTGTCGCCCATCGCCTCGATCTGGCTGCGTCCGACGCTGCCGAGCAGCTCGGCAATAAAGACCTCAGGGCCGTCGCCACGCGGCGACTTTATGCGGCCGTTCGCGACGACCAGCGTGTTGGCCTGCAGCGCATGGAACGGCGAATTTGGATCGCTGATCGCCAGCCCGACCAGCTCATCGAGCGCGGCAGCCGCCGCCTTGTGCACGGCGCCGGTCATCACGCCGGCCAGCCGCGAACCGCCGGTGACGCCGGCGCGGGCATAGCGGGAGTCGCCCAGCTTCACCACGACGTTCTCAGCCGGCACGCCCACCACTTCGGCGGCGGTCTGCGCCAGGATCGTATAAGTGCCCTGCCCCATGTCGATGCTCGAGCTTTCGACCTCGACGGAGCCGTCGGCGAGGATGCGCACCATCGCCTCGCCATAGGCGCGCCGCACCGGATAGGTGCCGGCGGCAACGCCCCAGCCGATCAGCTGGTTGCCGTCGCGCATCGAGCGCGGCTCTGGGCTGCGCTTCGACCAGCCGAAGGCCTCAGCTCCCGCGGCAAAAGCCTCGCGCAGTTGTCGTGTCGACCATTGCTTTTTCGCCTCTTGATCCTGCTCGGCGTAGTTCCTGAGCCGGATTTCCAGCGGATCGATGCCGACCTCGTAAGCCAGTTCGTCGATCGCGCTTTCGATGCCGAAGGCGCTCGGGTTCTCGCCCGGCGCGCGCAACGCCCCCGGCACCACGGTGTTGACCCGCACGACATTCTGCCGCGACGAGAAATTCGGCGTCGCATACATGATCGACGTGACCGAACCGAGCGGCTCGACCCACATACCGTCGACCGAGGTCTCGTTGACGCCGCGATGGACGATCGACTGGATCTTTCCCTCGGCGTCGGCGCCGAGCGCGACCGTCTGGCGAGTCGCCGCCCGTCCGCCATAGGCGGTGAAGGTCTGCGGCCTGGTGACCGCGAGCTTCACCGGCCGTCCCAGCATTTTCGCGGCCATCGCCGCCACCGCGCCATAGCCGTAAGCGAACGCCTTGGAGCCGAAGCCGCCGCCGATATAGGGCGAGACCAGGCGCACATTCTCGAACGGCACGCCGAACCATTCGGCATAGGTCCGCGCCATGCCGTCGAGCCATTGGCTGGGCTCCCACACCGTCAGCCGGTCGCCCTGCCAGTGCGCGATCAGGCCATGCGGTTCCATCGGCGTCTGGTATTCGCGCGGCGTGTTGTAGGCGGCGCAGATCCGCACCGGGGCGGCAGCGAAAGCCGCTTGCGCATCGCCCCATTCCTTGGTCATCGCGTCGATTGGAATGCCGTCGCCGGCCTTCGCATCGCTAATGTCGACGATCGCCGGCGTCTCGTCATAGACGACCCTGACCAGTGCCGCGGCCGCGACGGCCTGCTCGAAACTCTCGGCCACCACCGCCGCGACATGCTGACCGCTGAAGGTGATGTCGCGCGCCAGCGGGCAATACGGAATATCCGGCGGCGGCGTGCCCAGCCAGTCGGTTGCGGTGTTGAGGCGCAACGCATTGTCCGGCGTAAGCACCAAAAGCACGCCCGGCGCGCTTTCAGCCGCTGCCGTGTCGATCGAACGCACCTTGCCGGCAGCAATCGTGCTCTCGACGAGAACGGCGTGGCTCAGCCCTTCGAGCTGCTGCTCGACCGCGTATTTTGCGGCGCCGGTGATCTTGGCCGATCCATCGACGCGCGACAGCCGCCCGCCCACTGCCTCCGCGAAGATAGCGCCGTCCGATGCGTCGCCCCTCTTTGAATCGCCCCTCTTCGAATCGCCGTGTCTGGTTCTGATCTCGTGAACGGTCATGCCGTTTCTCCCATCTTGAGGATGGCGCGGGCGACGACGCGCGGCGCCAGTTCGATCTTGTAATGGTTGGCGCCATGGTCGACGGCGCATTCGATGGCGAGCAGGCTGGCGCGCCGGACCGTATCAGACTCCAGAACCTTGCCTTTCAGCGCCTCTTCGACGGCGCATGCGCGCCATGGCTTGGTGGCAACGCCGCCGAGCGCCACGCGCAAATCCTTGATCGTCCTTCCGTCGGCCTCGAACTCGATGCCGACAGCGGCGCTTGCGGCGGCGAATTCGTAGGACTGGCGGTCGCGGATTTTCAGATAGGTCGAGCGCTGGGCGGCAGCGGAAGCAGGAATGCTGATCGCGGTGATCACCTCACCTGGCGCGATCGCATGCTCCCTGTCGGGCGTGGCGCCCGGCAGCAGAAAAAAGTCGTCGACCGCGACCTGGCGGTCGCCGAGGTGGACTGTTGCGTCGAAGGCGACCAGCGCCGTCGCCAGATCGCCCGGATAGGTGGCGATGCAGGCCTCGCTGGTGCCGAGCACGGCATGGCCACGGGTGACCCCGCCGATCGCCGAGCAGCCGCTGCGGGGCGTGCGCTTGTTACAGGCGGGAAAATTCGCCGGATCGCGGAAATACGGACAGCGCGTGCGCTGCATCAGATTGCCGCCGATGGTCGCCATGTTGCGGAGCTGCGCCGAGGCCGCCTGCCACAGCGCTTCCGAGACGGCGGGGAACCGGCTCTTGATGGCGGCATGGTCGGCGACGCTGCTCATCTTTGCCAGCGCGCCGATCATGGCGCCCCCGTCGTCGACCGTGATCCTATCCAGTCCCTTGAGATGAGTGATGTCGACCATGGTGTCGGGTTCGGCGACGCCGCATTTGGCGAGATCGACGAGCGTGGTGCCGCCGGCCAGCAGCATGGCGCCGGGCAGCGCCGCCGCCTGGCGTGCCGCATCGACGGAATTGGCGCGCAGATACGAAAAATCCTTCATGACGCTGTCTCCATGGATGACGCAACCTCCAGTGCCGCCTGGCGCACGGCGGCGACGATGTGCGGATAGGCGCCGCAGCGGCAGAGATTGCCGGCCATATATTCGCGGATCTCGTCATCCGAACCGGCATGGCCTTCGCTGATGCAGGCAACCGCCGACATGATCTGGCCCGGCGTGCAGTAACCGCACTGGAAGGCGTCCTGTTCGAGAAAGGCGGCCTGCACCGCGTGCAGCGTGCCGTCGCCCTCGGCAAGCCCTTCGATGGTGCTGACCGCCCTGCCCTCGGCCTGGGCAGCGAGCGTCAGGCAGGCGAGCACGCGCTGGCCGTCGACATGCACGGTGCAGGCGCCGCATTGGCCCTGGTCGCAGCCTTTCTTGGTGCCGGTCAGGCCGAGACGATCGCGCAAGGCGTCGAGCAGCGTGACGCGCGGCTCGACCTCCAGTTCATGGCGATGTCCGTTGATTTGAAGGTGGATGGGAATTCGGGTTTTGCTTGTCATGGGGGCGTCTGGCTCCAGTTGCTTGAGGCGGTGCGGCAAGAGCACCAAGGGAAGGTGAGGGGCTAATCTCCCCCCTTGAGGGGGAGATGACCGGCAGGCCAGAGGGGGTCGCCTCGCGTAAGGCGCCAACCTGCACTGTCGCAAGGGAGGAGGTCGCGCCCAGTCGAACCGACCCCCTCGCCTTCGGCGACATCTCCAACTCGAGGGGAGATTGCGCTGCCATCGGCTTGCAAGCTCTGAGTACGTGACATACCGGCTCCCCTGACTGTATGATAATGGGCTCCACTAAAACGGAGGCGCCTCCGTTTATTACGTGGGGGCTGAGCCGGCACGGTTCAAGCCCTTGGCGTCAAAACCCATCGACATCGGAGATTAGATTGGCCTCGCGACCGCCGGCCGCTCTTGGAGACAAGGCCAAGCCGCAGCGGTAAAACCGCTGCGCGCCAATCAGCCGTTCGTCGACCGAACAAGAAACTAACGGAAAAATTAAACATTCGTGGGCACAGTGCCAGTCTGCCGAATGAAGGTCAGGCAGTGGCTGGTGCTTGCCTATCGAGAAGAAAAGGATTGCTGCATGTCATCCTTGCTCAACACAGCACTTCTACCGCTTAAGCGCGGTCTAGTCATGCTGGCAGTTTTGGCGATTGGCATTCTGCCGGCGCCGGCGCTGGAGCCTGTTGATTTCCCGGAACCGCCAGACACAGTGGCCTTCAATGTTCAGAAGAACGGCAAGTCAGTTCCAGTTACGCTGCGACAGCTGGAAAAGCTCGGTCTCTACAGGGTCACCACCCCAAGTCCATATGAAAAGGGGCAGCTTACGTTTGAAGGCGTCCTGTTCCGCGATGTGCTCAAGCTCGTTGGATTGGAAGGCGAGGATTCCGTTGCTCTGCGGGCGGTGGACGAATACGTGCAGATAGTTCCGCGCGAAGATTGGACGGAAGGTCCTCTCCTGCTTGCCACCCGCCAGGATGGAAAGTTGCTGACCCGACGCACGCAGGGTCCGACCCGGCTGATCTACCCGCTCAAGGACTATCCTGCCTTTGATACGCCAATTCGCAAGCCACGATGGGTCTGGCTGATCAAGACGCTCGAGTCCGGCGGCTAGTCGAGCTCCGGCGTGGCTCGAATGGTACGGTTTGGATCGAGAGGCTGGCGCGTTCCCCTCACCTACGGCACCGCCATTGCGGCTGCAGCGGCCAGCTCAGCCGTCTTGATCACCATACTGTTTCTCAGCCTCAGCAAGATCGAATATTCGCTGCCTCGGTTCGGCTTTTTCGCCATCCGCGAGTTCCACATTGCAATACGCGATGTAACCCACCTCAGGGACATGACTTCGCTCGCCCAGGCCGCCCCTGGGTCGGCAGACAGCCTTGAGCACTTATCGGCGGCGAACGACCTGGTCTACATTCGTTTCAAGCGGATCGACGGCACTGGGACAGCGAGCGAAATTCCCGCCTACGCAAGTATCGTGCCCCGTGTCGTTGACGCGGTGACACGGCTTGATGCCATGATTGCGGCCGGGCTGCCTCTCGACGAAAACAGCCTGAAGGAAATGGGGCTGGAACTCGAGCAGCTCGTAGAGAGGATGAATGACGAATACTACAAATATGGAGATGAGATCAACGCAGATCTCTATTCGACAGAAAAAAGTCTGAAGAGATTCAACTACCAGATTGCGTTCGCCCTGGCGGTGTTGTCGCTGCTGGCGATCGGAACTGCCGTATTGCTAATCGGCCGTTGGGAAACAATAAAGAAACTGGAATTCCTGGCCTGGCGCGACGCGACGACGGGATTGAAGAACCGTGCCTGGATGTCAGCCAACAGGGACATGATGCTGGACCGGGCAAGGCTGGGCGGCAAACAACTCCGCCTTTTCCTGATAGACCTGGATCAATTCAAGAGCGTGAACGATACGTTCGGTCATCACATCGGTGATCTGCTGCTGAAAGCCGTCGCTGAAATCCTGCAATCGGTCGAACGGCCCGACGAAGTGGTCGCCATCCGTTTGGGCGGCGACGAGTTTGCCATCATGGCGATTGGGGACCGGCACGCGGCAGCGGATGCTCTCGGAGATCGGCTTCGGGAGCAATTGAACCGGTTTGCCGAACTCGAAGGCCACCACGTGCGCATGGGAGCCAGTATCGGCATGGCATGTTTTCCTGAGCATGGCTCGGATATTTCCACCCTGTTGCGCAACGCAGACAGCGCTCTTTATGTGGCCAAAGCGGAGGGGCGCTCCGGCTTCGTGACATTTTCGCCTGCAATCCTCAATCAGTTCGATAAGCAGCTCGGCGAAGAAGCTGGCATCAAGCGGGCGCTTAACTGCGACGAGTTCTTCCTGGTTTGGCAACCGCAATTCGAGCTGGCTACCGGCCGCATGATTGGCGCGGAGGCGCTTGTGCGTTGGCGCGACCCCGCTTCGGGCGCGATTCGTCTGCCGATGTCATTCATTCCAATTGCCGAACGAGGCGACCTGATACTGGAAGTCGACAAGGTTGTGCTGAGCAAGGCTTGCCTGCAGGCAGCTCAATGGATGCCTGTTTCTGCCGAGGATTTCGTTTGCTCGGTCAATCTTTCGGGCAAAAGCCTTCAGAACGATGCGTACTTCGCCCACCTTCTTCTGGTGCTGCGACAAACGGGCCTGCCGCCCTCGCGCCTGCAACTGGAAATAACGGAAGGGGTATTTATCCAAAACAGCAGAAACGCCTTGAACATGCTGACGGAAATTCGAAATATCGGCGTCGGTCTGGCACTCGACGATTTTGGATCCGGCTATTCAAGTTTCGGCTACCTTGCCGATTTCAACCTGGATCGGTTGAAGATCGACCGATCGTTCTTGAGCGGTCTGGAAGCGTCGAAGAAAAAACAGAACATTGTTCGAGGCATTATAGCACTGGCCAATTCGCTCGGTTTGACCGTTCTGGCAGAGGGCGTGGAAAACGAAGCGCAGCTTGACTTCCTGATTGCCGAGCGTTGTCACAGCGCTCAAGGGTTTTTCATGTCACAGCCCATCGAAGAAAATCTGCTGACAGACCACCTGGCCGCAAGGCAAGGCAGGATAAAAGATACGGACAAGTTCAGGCTGGGCCTTTCTGCCTAGTACTACAGTTGCAGATGGGAGCATTTTGCACCCAAGTGGCCTCACTTGGCGTCGCAGAAATGCGGCTAACGCAAATAGATGGCGCGGGATGCCCAGGTCCATTTGAACGCATCCCGCTCTAGCCGGTGCCCGACCATATGCCACGGCACTTTGCCAACCTGCATTGGCGTCGGCCGCAGCCGAGGGCAGACTTGCGGGCTCGAAGGACATGACATACTCGATCCCGTGACTATATTAACGGGCTCGCCGGCCCCTGCCCTACCCGGTTCAAGCCCGATCGACATTGGAGAAAAAATTGGCCTCCCAGCCGCCCGCCACGCTTGGAGACAAGGCCGACGCGACAGCGGCAAAACCGCTGCGCGCCGATGCGCAGCGCAACCGCGACGCGCTGGTCGAGGCCGCAGCAGTGGCCTTTGCCGCGCATGGCGCCGACGCCTCGCTGGAGGAGATCGCGCGCCAGGCCGGCGTCGGCATCGGCACGCTCTACCGGCATTTTCCGACGCGCGAGCATCTGGTCGAGGTGGTCTACCGCCGCGAAGTGGAAAGCCTGTGCGCGGCCGCCGACGAGCTCGCCCGTCACCATCCGCCCGACGTCGCGCTCGAACAATGGATGCAGCGCTTCGTCGACTATATCGCCACCAAGCGCGGGCTGGCGACAAGCCTGCGTATCTTGCTCAACACCAATTCCACCTTGTTCTCCGACGTTTCGGGCAGGGTGACACTTGCCTTACGACGGCTGATCGAGGCGGCGGGGGCCGACGGCTCGATCCGCAGCGACGTCGACGCATCGGACGTTCTGCACGCGCTGGGCGGCATCTATTCGGCGCCCGACACCAAGGACTGGCGCGACCGCTCGCGCCGGCTGGTATCGCTGCTGATGGACGGGTTGCGGTTTGGGGCGACGAAGTCCGCGAAGGGGGACGGGTGAAGGCTGGGCTGCAGTCGACCTCTATGCTCTCTCAAATGGCGTGGAGGATGCGAAAGCGATCTGGTTCCGCCGGTCCCGATCAACGATCTGGATTGGCGACCATTGCTGATTCCTGGCGTGCGGGAGAACTGGATTTTCCCGCGAGTGCCTTCAACTGCAACGCACGCCAGGGCGGGCTCGGCAACGGAAGCCGCCTGCTCCAAGAACTCGGCGCGTTGGGCGGAAAAAACTTAGCGACTTGACGAAGTTTTCGCTTGCGCCACCGGCAAATTGGGCGATAGTTAGCGACATGGCTAAGCATGATCCTGATCTATCGCTGCTCTTCCACGCGCTCGCTGATCCGACCCGCCGGTCGATCCTGACCCGGCTTGCCGAAACACCTGCGCAGGTGACGGATCTGGCTGGTCCCACGGGACTGCGTCTGCCCACGGTGATGCGGCACCTTTCCGTGCTGGAGGAGGCAGGCTTGATCTCCACCTCCAAGGACGGGCGGATACGCACCTGCGCCATCGTGCCCGAGGCTCTGGACCCGGTGCGGACATGGCTCGATGAACAGCGCGCCATCTGGGAGGCTCGGCTCGACCGGTTGGATGCATTTGTGATGAATGTGATGAAGGAAAGCGAAGAATGACACAGAACGTCGCTACAAACAGTGCGACCCGTGCGGTGCCCGATGATAGGAAGGGCCGCTTTGCGACACTCACCTTCGAACGGGACGTGGCCGCGCCATTGGCCGTGTTGTGGGAGGCATGGACGGCCCCGGCCGCGCGGGCGATCTGGGCTGCGCCATCATCCACGGTCACCGTGCAGTTCTTGGAGGCCGACACCAGGGTGGGTGGACGCGAGATCTCGCTCTGCAAGGCAGAGGGCCAGCCGGACATCCGCTGCGAGAATGGCTGGCTAGTGTTGCAACCAGCGGTGTGCAGTGTGAACTATGAGGTGATCTCGTGCGAAGGCGTGACGCAATCAGCAGCGCTGGTGACGGCAAATCTTTCAGGCACGCACAAGCGCAGCCGGCTGGTCGTGACGGTGCAACTTTCATCGCTGGCGCAGGACATGGAAGCAGGCTACCGGGCAGGCTTTGGTGCCGGCCTGGACAACCTCGCGGGAGCGGCCGAACGAACCATGGTGCTGCAGCGGGTGATCCAGGCGCCGCGATCCATCGTGTGGGGCGCGTGGATGAACCCTGAAACGCTGCCGCAATGGTGGGGGCCGGAAGGCTTCTCCTGTCGAACGAAGAGGATCGATCTGCGCACGGGCGGCGAATGGGTATTCGACATGATCGCGCCTGACGGCACGGTCTTCCCGAACCACCATCTCTATAACGAGGCCCGGCCCGAGGAGAGGATCGGCTATACGCTGCATTGGGGCGAGAACGGGCCGAAACATGCCGACGCCTGGGCCTCGTTCGAGGATCAGGACGGGGCAACAAAGGTAACGCTGGGCATGGTATTCAGCACGGCTGCCGAGTTCCAGGAGGCGAAGGGCTTCGGTGCCGTGGAACTGGGACTGCAAACTCTGGGCAAACTGGAACGCTTCGTCGCATCCCGCTGAAATGCCGCGACTTCCCGTCGGCTCGAATTAGGGGTTGTGGACGAGGTCCTCATCCATGTCGCGCCCGTTCTCATCGGCGACGGCATCCGCCTCTTCGGCCAGAACGGCATGGAGCCGGTCAGGCTGGAGAAGACCGAGATCTCGGAAGCGGGACAGATCACCAACATGTGCTTCCGCTTCACGGGATAGGGCCGAGAATTCACAAAGGAGATACACGAAGAGGCGGGTTCTATGAGAAAACTGATCATATGGGACATGGTGACCGTCGACGGCTTCTTCGAAGGTCCGGACAGGGACATCAGCTGGTTCGTCTTCGAAGAAGAACTCGAGAACTACATTCGTGAGACCCAGGAAAAGGCCGACACGCTGATCTTCGGCCGCGTGACCTACGAGCTCATGGCAGCCTATTGGCCGTCCGAGCAAGGCTGGATCGCGGACTTCATGAACAAGATCGAGAAGGTGGTCTTCTCGCGCACGCTGAAAAGCGCCGACTGGAACAACACGAAGCTCGTCAACGGCAATGTCGCGGAAGAAGTCTCCAAGCTGAAGACCAGGGACGGCGGAGACATCTTCGTGTTCGGCAGCGCCGACCTCACGGCGACCCTGATGGAGCACGGCCTGATCGACGAGTATCACCTCGGGATCAACCCCGTCATTCTCGGGAGAGGCACGCCGCTCTTCAAGGGCGGCCCGAACCGGATACCCCTGAAGCATCTGGAGACGAGGACGCTCAAGTCAGGTGTTGTCATTCTCCACTACGCGCCGGAAAGCAGACAATGACGATCGATCGGCCGATGAGCTTCGGGCCCTCTGATCAGAAGTCTGGCACCTGACTCCGCACCGGTGCGCGGAATGCCAGCGGAGCAAGAACGAGTAACTCCGCCCTGAATTGCGTCAGATGCGAAATCCTAGAGCGGTTCATCGTTTCACAGAAACGCCGAACCGCTCTATCTCTTTGTTTTTGCGCAATTCCGGACGGAAAACCGTTCACACTTTTCCTGGAATTGCTCTATGCGAACAAGCCAACTGCTCGATCGTAAAAATGGTCGAGAGCGCAGCGCCTGGCGGCAATCCGGGCGGCTTCAAGCAATTCCTCGCGACACGAGGCGCCGTCCTTGTAGGTTGCGATGACCACGCGCGCGATCATTTGGGCGTCCTCGTTGTCAAGCTCCGCTTCGCCGGACCGCAAAATTTCCCGAACCACACCCCTCAAGAGATCCAGTTCAATGGTTGAAAAGACGCCCATATGGGGCGCGAATGTGCACTCCACCGCCATCTGAATTCCTCCCGCCAGCACGATATCAAACACGGGAGAGATTACAACTAAAGTATTAGGCCGAGCGCTTCGGTCGGCGCCCGAACACCGTGCAACCTTGATATGCCGCATTTGCCCGAAGTGCCGCGAAATGCTTTTCTCACGTCGGGCAGACAGAAGTGGTGCCATCTCATTGCCGAAGCGTGCGCAGACAACGATCGACGTCGAGGAAATGGACGGTCGCAGGTATATTAAAGTGAACGTCGAGGGTCGCGATAGGCGCGCCCTTGGCCCCTTCAAATCACGTGAAGATGCACGGCGAACGAGCAGCGCGATCGATTGAGAGATGAAGGCAAATATTAGCGTTGAGGCGGTTGCCGGACGCAACCCCCCTTACTGAAACACGTTGCGCCGTATGACGTGCAAACGTCGCTAATGGGATCAGACCGGCTATCGGTGGAGTACTCGTGATGAAGACTGTCGTTAGGGTAGTCTGTGCCATCGGCCAAGCGGGGCAGCTCGGCCTCAATGGTGGCCTCCCGTGGGAAGGCAACCGGTCGCCGGAGTTTGTCGCTGACGTCGCACGATTTTTCGACCTCACCAGAGGGCACGTCTTGCTCGCCGGTCCCAAGACGATCGCAAGCATTCCGGATTTTGCTCGCCCGGATCGAAAACTTGTCGTCGTTCGCTCCAGCATGGATCCGGAGGACACGCTCCGGCGCTTTGCCGGCCGTGTCGTCTTCATCGGCGGCGGTCCACCGGTGTGGGACGCCTACGCGCGCTTCGTCAGCCATTGGGATGTCACCCGGCTGCCGTATGACGGGCCGGCAGACCGCTGGTTCAATGCAAGATGGCTTACGGGAGGTGGTAAGGTTGCCAGAAATCACCGCGACCAATGAAGGCCCGGTTTCCGAAACGGCCCAAAGGGTCATTTCCGGATGTTGACGCCCGCAACGAACATGTAGGTGTTGAAGCCGAATGGTATTAATCTGCGCGGTCTCGGGCTTCAGCGAGCTGGCAAACGCATGGATTTCAGCACCTTCTCAGGGCGAGGCTATGTCCTCATCGGCGGCCTCATCCTGGTCGGTGCCGGGCTTCTGGTCCTTTCGCTGATCGTCAATGCTCGTGTGGCACACAATGTCCGCCACGACATACGCCATCGTGAAAAGCTGCTGGAATATTATCGCAACATCTTTTCCCAGCTCGGCGTGATCCTGATCGGTATTGGCGTTTCTCTGTTCATCTTCTTTTTCCAGCAGAATTATCAGGACCAGCGCAAACGCGAAACGGAGGTCCAGCTGGTTCTCGCCAAACTGGCCGCGCGCATTGCTCGCGGCGCCGCCGTCGTCGAATACCTTGGCGAATTCGATGCGCTGCTGGATGATGGCGGGCCTTATATCAGCCCCGAACTCGGTGGAACGAATGCCGCGATCAGCGCCCACGGGGCGGAACTCGGCAAGCAAGTCGCCGAGATCCTTTTGGTAGAGCGCGACGTTGAGGTTCAAGCGTTCGAGATCCTGAACCTATCGCGCGATTTCGAAGCATCGTTCGTCGTCAACGAACTCGATCCCGCGCTGTGGTTCAACATCGTCCGGGATGAGAGCGAGATCAATTATGCCACCACTCAGCTCGTCCTCGACTACAAGGACCTGCAGGATGCGATCGGCGGAGACTCGATCGCGGTTGCGATCGCAAATCCTGAAAAGGAGGCAAAGATCAAGCAGGAGGTGCTCGACATCTTTTATGATGCCGACCTCTTGCGCCAGCGCAGCAGGAGACTTCTCGGCCGTGCGTGCTGGCTTTTCAGCAAGGGGCGCAGCTTCGTTAACCTTGGACCGGTCAACGAGATCGAGGCCGATGCCAGGTCGCACCAGGAATGGATCGATCGGTCGAAACGCTTCCTGACGCAGTTGAAGTCTGGAAGCGGCGATTGTTTCAAATTGCTCCAGTTCAGCCCGGCGCCCTGAGTCGAGAACGCGCCGGCAAAGGCCCGCCGCCCTGCGGCTCTAGGACTCAGACTCCATCAGCTGGCTACCGCCGATGGTCGATATGCGTGGAATGTTGCCATTCGTCTCGTCGATCGGGAACGAGAAAGGTGGTTGATCCGGACGGAACTGCAACAGTGTCCCGACACGCGCACGCCAGTTCGGGTAGATTTGGAACTCGGTTTGCGGCGCCTGGCCTAATCGCTGCTGATGCAGAACCGGATGACCATTCCGATCCAAGGCTCTATAACAGGCCGACAGAATTGCGATGATCAAGGGGAGACGATGCGCTACATACGTCCGCTTTCAATGGAAGATGCCGTTGGCCAGTTAGCCGGCTCGTCTGGCATGGCCGCCATTCTCGCCGGAGGCAGCGACCTCCTGGTGAGGATGAAAGGCGGCTTTATCGAGCCCGATCTCATCGTCGACATCAAGGCGATCGATGGGCTCGGCGAAATCAGGGAAACGGCGGAGGGCTTCAGCATCGGTGCGGCGGTCTCCTGCGCACTGATGGGGGAGAGCGCGGCCTTGAAGAGGGAATGGCCGGGCGTCGTCGAAGCGGCCAAGCTGATCGGCTCGAAACAGGTGCAGGGTCGCTGCACCATCGTCGGTAATCTTTGCAACGCCTCGCCGGCAGCCGACAGCGTGCCAGCGCTGGTAGCCGCCGGCGCCATGGCATTGATAGCCGGGCCAGCAGGCAGGCGCACCGTCGCGGTAGAGGCAGTGCCGACCGGGCCGGGCAAGACGTCGCTCGCCAAGGGCGAGATCATCGAGGCGATCCTGCTCGACAGGCGCGCGCCGCGCTCCGGCGATGCCTATCTGCGTTTCATTCCACGCACGGAGATGGACATCGCCGTGGTCAGCGCCGGGGTGAACCTGACGCTCGATGAACAAGGTGTCGTCAAATCGGCCCGCGTGGCACTGGGCGCCGTGGCGCCGACGGTGCTGCTGGTGGAAGAGGCCGCCGAGGCCCTCATCGGCAGGAAGCTGGACGAAGCAGCGCTGGAGCGGCTCGCCAAGGTCTGCTCCGGGGCCTGCCGTCCCATCGACGACAAGCGGGGCACCGTCGAGTTCAGAAGAAAAGTTGCGGGCGTGCTGGCCAGGCGGGCCGCCACGACCGCCTATGCACGTGCAGGAGGCAAATGATGGCCGGTGTAGCAGTCTCAACCACAATCAACGGCGACAATGTCGAGTACCTTTGCCAACCGGACGAGACGCTGCTCGACGTGCTGCGCGACCGCCTCGGGCTGACGGGCGCCAAGGAAGGCTGCGGCACCGGCGACTGCGGCGCCTGCAGCATCATCCTCGACGACCGGCTGGTGTGCTCGTGCCTGGTGCTCGGCGCGGAGGCTGAAGGCCGGCGCGTCGAGACCGTCGAGGGCATGGCGCATGGCGACAGTCTGCATCCGCTGCAGCAGAAGTTCCTCGAACATGCCGCACTGCAATGCGGCATCTGCACGCCGGGCTTCCTGATCGCGGCGAAGGACCTCTTGGCCAAGAACCCCGACCCGACCGAGGAGGAAATCCGCTTCGGCCTCGCCGGGAACCTCTGCCGCTGTACCGGCTATGACAAGATCGTGCGTGCCGTACAGGACGCCGCCAGCGTGATGAAGGGAGTGTGACGATGAATTTCGATCCGCGTTACTCCAATCGCAGTTTCACCTCCGTCGGTACGCGTCCCATCCGTCCCGACGGCGTCGACAAGGTGACGGGCCGCGCCCGCTACGGCGCGGACTTCAACATGGCCGGCCAAGTGGTCGGGCGTGTTCTGAGAAGCCCGCACCCCCACGCCACGATCAGGAAGATCGACACCTCGAAGGCGGAGAAGCTCGCCGGCGTGAAGGCGGTGATCACCGCGGCCGACCTGCCCGACCTCACCGACGGCGATGCCGCCATGTACGACATCCTCGACAACTGCATGGCGCGCAAGAAGGCGCTCTATGACGGCCATGCGGTGGCCGCGGTCGCCGCGATCGACGCCCGCACGGCAAGGCAGGCGCTGAAGCTGATCGAGGTCGACTATGAAGTGCTGCCGCATGTGACCGATGTCGACGAGGCGATGAAGCACACGGCACCCCTGATCAACGACGCCATCTTCACCGAGGGCCTCGAGGAAAAGCCCGTCAAGCCTTCCAACGTCACCAAGCGCACGCAGTTTGGCCATGGCGACATCCATGAAGGTTTCGGCCAGGCCGACTTCGTCGTCGAACGCTCCTTCAAGACCGAGCAGACGCACCAGGGCTATATCGAGCCGCATGCCTGCGTGGCGAGCGTCAGCTCCGACGGCACCGCCGACCTTTGGGTCTGCACGCAAGGCCATTTCGTCTACCGCCAGCACTGCGCCCAGCTGCTTGGCATGGAAGCCTCCAAGCTGCGTGTCACCTCGTCGGAGATCGGCGGCGGTTTCGGCGGCAAGACTCACGTCTGGGCCGAGCCGGTGGCGCTGGCGCTGTCGCGCAAGGCCGGCCGCCCGGTCAAGCTGGTGATGACGCGCGACGAGGTGTTCCGCGCCTCGGGGCCGACCAGTGCCACCTCGATCGACGTCAGGATCGGCGCCCGCAAGGACGGCACGATCACCGCCGCCGAGGCGACGCTGCGCTATTCCTGCGGCCCCTATGCCGGCATGTGGGCCGAGATCGGCGCCATGACGGCCTTCGCCTGCTACAATCTCGAGAACGTCAGGACCGTCGGCTACGAGGTGCTGGTCAACCGGCCGAAGACCGCCGCCTATCGCGCGCCCTCGGCGCCGATGGCGGCCTTCGCGGTGGAAAGTGCGATCGACGAGCTGGCCAAGGAGATCGGCATGGATCCGGTCGAGTTCCGGATCAGGAACGCCGCACAGGAAGGCACCAGATCCTCCTACGGCCCGGTCTATGGCCCGATCGGCATCGGTCCAACGCTTGAGGCGGCGAAGAACCATCCGCACATGAAGGCTCCGTTAGCGAAGAACCAGGGCCGCGGCATGGCTTGCGGCTTCTGGTTCAACTTCGGCGGCCAGACCTGCACCGACCTCAACATCGGCATGGACGGCTCGGTCTCGCTTGCCGTCGGCACGGTCGATGTGGGTGGTTCCCGCGCCTCGCTGTCTCTGGTGGCGGCGGAGGAACTCGGCATCGCCTATGAGCAGGTCAAGGCTGTGGTGGCTGACACCTCCAGCCTCGGCTACAACGACATGACGGACGGCAGCCGCGGCACCTTCTCCTCCTCGATGGCGACGATCTCGGCCGCCCGCAACACCATCAAGATCCTGCGCGAACGCGCCGCGCAGATGTGGGACATTCCCGTCGACGACGTGGTCTGGGAAAAGGGCCACGCCATCGCCAAAGGCGAGAAGTACGGCAACCTTGCGGCGCTGTCCCTCAAGGAGATCGCGGCCGCGTCAGGAAAAACGGGCGGGCCGATCGCCGGCCACAGCGAGCTCGTCGCCGACGGCGCCGGCGTCTCCTTCGCCACCCATATCTGCGATATCGAGGTCGATCCCGAGACCGGCGCCACGAGGGTCCTGCGCTACACAGTCGTGCAAGATGCCGGCAAGGCGGTGCACCCGACCTATGTCGAGGGCCAGTACCAGGGCGGTGCTGCGCAAGGCATCGGCTGGGCGCTCAACGAGGAGTACATCTACGGCAAGGACGGGCGGCTGCAGAACCCCGGCTTCCTCGACTACCGGATCCCGGTCTGCTCGGACCTGCCGATGATCGACACGCAGATCCTCGAGATCCCCAACCCCAATCACCCTTACGGGGTGCGCGGTGTCGGCGAGACCTCGATCGTGCCGCCGCTGGCGGCGATCGCCAATGCGGTGTCGAACGCCGCGGGCGTGCGCATGACGCACATCCCGATGTCGCCGCCGCGCATTCTCGCGGCGATCGAGGCGGAACGGGAAGGCTAGAGAGGTTTCGCTCCCATGGTCGAAGTCACGCTCTGGGGCGCACTCGGCCAACTCGCCGGCGGCCAGAGCAAGGTCGAGGTCGAAGCCAAGGACATCAGGGAGCTGTTCCGCAAACTGGCGGAACAGTATCCCGGGCTGGAGCCCTACATCGACCGCGGCATCGCGGTCGCCATCGACGGGGTTATCTATCGCGATACGTGGTCGAAGGAACTGCCGCAGGGGGCGGAGATTTTCCTGCTGCCGCGATTGGCTGGGGGGTGATGTGCGGGTGGCGCCATCGCCATCGTCTAGCAATAACGTCTCGAACGTCGTGGATGGGCCGGAAGCAGCGCACAGCCGACCAGGCAAACTTGCCCCGCAGCGGACATGGAGCTCCATCGGACTACCGAGAGACAGAATTAACCACATTCGAAGAAGGCGAAGGGCGGTTGGGTTTGTCACCGATCCGTCTCGCGTAACATGTTATCGTTGGAAATTGGGGGCATCCACAGCACGTCCAGGCGCAAAGGCAAGGAAGAGGCAGGATGCCCACCTTAAGCAATGGCAGTGAACTCGTCGTATGGAACGAACCCGAGAATCCCAATCCAAGCCCTGACGCCGTCCTTTTCAGCATTACAAAAACCGACGGCGACATAATCGGACCGAAAGGGGCAAAGCCGGATTTCCCTTTCGGTGGGATCGAACTGGCTTCGGTCGATGTCTTCGACGGCTTCTTCACCATCACCAGCCTCACCCACGAGGGCAGGACCGAGACCTGGACGACGGTGGAAACGCAGGTCTTCGACAACGAAGGCAATTTTCTCCGCACCGTGTCCGACCAGGCGGCCTTCCTGTCGGCCCAGATCGTCTCGATCAGCGCCGACAGCCCCGACGACATCACGGTGACATGGATCGGGGCGAACGAATATTTCGGCGGCGAAAACACCCAATACGGTCAGCATCAGATCATCTTGGAAGGAGGCGTGCTTCAACCCGACACCTTCGTCAATCACGCGCCGACCGTTGCCGACCTGGACTTGTCGGTTTCGCAGGGACAATTTCTCGACGACGTCAAGTTCAGCGCGGCAGATGCCGACTACGACCTCTTGAACTTTATCGTTGTGGACGGGCCGGACAGCGGCACGCTAGTGCAGGAGACGAGTTTCGACGGTAACTACTACCCGTTTCACCAGGGTCACTATGGCACTACCCTGCACTATCATGCGGATTTTCTGAGCGGAAATCTGTTCGACTACACGCCAGAGGCCGGCTTCATCGGCACCGACAGTTTTACGGTTTACGCGACGGACGGCCAGGGCAACAGCAATGTGGCGACGATTACGATCACAGTCACTCCGCCGGCCGAATCCATCACATTGACCGACGCCAAAAACATCATGAGCTACGCAAGCTATGATCATGCCGTGCTCGTCGCCGCGCTGGGCGGCGGCGACCGCATCAGCGGCACCCCGTTCAACGATACGCTCGACGGCGGTGCCGGCCACGACCAGCTGTTCGGCGGCGCTGGCGCCGACGACATCATTGGAGGCGCGGGCAC
>NZ_RZSU01000150.1:0-12799 GCF_003997585.1 Mesorhizobium sp. M5C.F.Cr.IN.023.01.1.1
ATGTATTCATTCCCTGTCTGGGTTTCTTTCGGCGCTTCATCGGTCCCGCTGCTGGTCCCCGTCCCGCTGGCTTTGGCGGATGCGTCGTCGAAACTGTAGTCGAAGGCCCGGTTCGCCGACGCCTCCGAGCCGGCCGGATAAGTCGGTTTGGGTCCTTCGGCACCTTTGGCGCCGCCCTCTGCCGGCTCTTCCGAGCCGGCCGGCGGGGCCGCGTCGGCATGTTCCCACGGCTCGATGTCGGTCTGATCGGCATGCACAGGTTCATCAGGCGCTTCCGGCTGCGACGCGTTTGCCGCTTCCTCCGCCTTCGCCTCGTCGGTCCGCCCGTTGGCGGCATCCTCGTCGGCAACGCGCGAGACGGCGCCGGGTTCTAGCTCGATGGTCACCGGCTCACGACGGCTTTTCGAATGCCGCATCTTCGGCGTCTTGACCATGCTTGGGCTCCGCAAAATTCGCTTCGGGATGGTTCAGAAAGGGTCTAGCACATCACCGAGCGGTGAAAAGGGGCGGCGTGATGACGTCCGTGGCTTCGAGGTCAGTTTTGGCAAAAACGCCGCAGGGGCCGTGTCTGCGCTTCAGGGAGATCAGAAACAAAAAACCCGCCTCGGCGGCGGGTCGTCGGCGCGAATGGGCACGACAAGCATTTTCTTAGCACAGCTGCCGGCACAAAGCAAGAACAAACATGCCGATCCAGGCAGTCGCCCCAGCGCTGACGCCCGGGACGGGCAGGCAGCAGCGGCAGGCGCCGGTCAGCGCCGCGCCTGCAAAAGGCCCAGCAGCGCATCTTCGCTGGGCTCAGGCGCTATCCGGATCCTGCCGCCGGCGACATCGTCCAACGCCGCGGCAATGCGCGCCGACAAAGCGAAAAAAACTGTCCTCTCAAAAACGCCAAGCAGCGCCGGCCGGCCGGACAGTGCCTGCATCGCTTTGGCCGCGTTGGCCGAATAGAGCAGCACCGCCTCGACCGGCAGGCCGGACAAGCGCGCAAGAACGGCTTCGTCGCAATAGTCCAGCGCGACGGTATCATAGGTCTCGACGGTGCGGACGTGAACGCCTGCCATCTGCAGCCGCTGCTCGAAACCCGAAAACCGCACGCGCCCGCACAGATAGACGATGGTCTGTCCGGCGTAGCCGCCGGCAAGCGCATCCGCCAGCGCCTGGGCATCGCCGGGGCCTTCGCCGACCGAGAAGAATCCCGCAGTGTGGGCCGCTTCCGCGGTCCTTTTCCCGACGGCATAGCAGGGCAAGCTGGCGAGCGCTGCGATGATTTCCTTCGGCGCGTGGCGCACGGCATTGGCGCTGGTGACGGCAACGGCCACGGCATTGTTTGCGACCCCGTCCGCATCGACCGGCAGAGCGACCGTTTCGGTCAATGGCAGCAGGATCGGCTGAAAACCCTGGTCCAAAAGCCGCTGCGCCGTGCGCGAGGCGCCCGGTTCCGGCCTCGTCACCAGGACACGAACCATGTCAGGCCCAGCCGTCGAAGAATTTTTCGCCGGCCTTGGCCCGTACGGTCCTGGCGGCATCCTCGCCGATCTGGGCGGCATCCTGCACCGGGCCTTCCGCCTTGACCTCATGGGACTGCGTACCGTCCGGCGAGATTATCAGGCCGGCAAAGAAAACCGTTCCGCCCGATATCGTCGCATGGCCGGCGATCGGCGTGCGGCACGACCCGTCGAGCGCTGCCAGGAAAGCGCGTTCGCAGGCCAGCGCCTGTCCGGTCGGGACGTCATGGATTGCCGTCAGCATCTTTTCCACATCGAGGTCGCCGATGCGACTTTCGATGCAGATCGCGCCCTGCCCCGGCGCCGGCGGAAAGGTGTCGAGCGGCATCAGGTCGGTGATGACATTTTCGAGCCCGAGCCGCTTCAGCCCGGCATAGGCAAGGATGGTGCCGTCGGCAACGCCCTCGTCGAGCTTGCGCAGCCGCGTCTGCACATTGCCGCGGAACATCACCACATCGAGGTCCGGCCGCATCCGCCGGATCAGCGCCTGGCGCCGCAGCGACGACGAACCGACCTTTGCGCCGTGCGGCAATCCGGCGATCGTTTTCGCCGCCTTGCCGACGAAAGCGTCGCGGGCGTCCTCGCGTGGCAGGAAGGCGGACAGTTCCAGCCCGTCGGGCAACACCGTCGGCATGTCCTTCGACGAATGCACGGCGATGTCGATACGGCGCGCCAGCAGCGCTTCCTCGATCTCCTTGGTGAACAGGCCCTTGCCGCCGGCTTCCGACAGCGGCCGGTCCTGGATGCGGTCGCCGCTGGTCGAGATGACGACCACTTCAAATGCCTCAACCGGCATGCCGTGCGCGGCCATCAGTCGCGCCTGCGTTTCATGCGCCTGCGCCAGCGCCAGCGGGCTGCCGCGTGTTCCGATTTTCAAGGTTGTTTGCATGGCGCGCCGTCCGTGATAACCCCCGGCAGATTGAGGCCGTTTTCCGAGCTTCCTCCTAACGGGGAAAGACTGGTTGCACAATCTCTAGGGGATAGCGACGAATTGATCCGCGTTCTGGGCATTGAGACGAGTTGCGACGAGACCGCCGCGAGCGTGGTGGCGCTGGACGGCGGCGGCGCGCCGGAAATCCTGTCCGATATCGTGCTTAGCCAGATCGAGGAGCATGCCGCCTTCGGCGGCGTCGTGCCGGAAATCGCCGCGCGCGCCCATGTCGAGGCGCTGGACGGCATCATCGAGGCAGCGCTCGCCGATTCAGGCGTCGAACTCGCCGACATCGACGCGATTGCCGCGACTGCCGGCCCCGGCCTGGTCGGCGGGCTGATCGTCGGGCTGATGACGGCCAAGGCGATCGCCGCCGCGGCGAACAAGCCGCTGATCGCCATCAACCATCTCGAAGGCCACGCGCTGACCGCGCGGCTGACCGACGGGCTCGATTTTCCCTACCTGTTGCTGCTGGTGTCCGGCGGCCACACGCAGATCGTCGCGGTGCGTGGCGTTGGCGACTATCAGCGCTGGGCGACAACCATCGACGATGCGCTCGGCGAAGCCTTCGACAAGACGGCCAAGATGCTCGGCCTGCCCTACCCCGGCGGGCCGAATGTCGAGGAGGCGGCGGCGACCGGCGACGCCGCACGCTTCGCCTTCCCGCGGCCGATGAAGGGATCGGCGCAGCCCGATTTCTCCTTTTCCGGGCTGAAGACCGCCGTGCGCCAGGCAGCAACGGCCATTGCCCCGTTGAGCGACCAGGACGTCGCCGACATCTGCGCCTCGTTCCAGGCGGCGGTGGCGGATGCGCTGGACGATCGTGTTTCGAGGGCGCTGAACCGATTCCGTCAGGAGTTTCCACGCGAGATAAAGCCTGCGCTCGTCGTCGCCGGCGGCGTCGCTGCCAACCGGACGATCAAGGCGACACTCGAAGCCCTATGCGAGAAAGCCGGCTTTGCTTTCGTCGCACCGCCGCTCAAACTCTGCACCGACAATGCGGCGATGATCGCCTGGGCCGGCATCGAACGGCTGCGCGTCGGCATCGCGGGTGAGAACGCCGCCGATTTCGTGCCGCGCTCGCGCTGGCCGCTGGACAGTATCTCAACCCCGATGGTCGGCTCGGGCCGGCGCGGAGCCAAGGCATGACCGGTAGCGGGCACAAGGCGCCAAGCGGTTGGCGCATTGCCGTGCTCGGCGGCGGTGCCTGGGGCACGGCGCTGGCGCTGGCCATGCTGCGAGCCGGTCATTTCGTCCGCCTCTATGCGCGCGACCCGGAGACCGTCGCCGCGATCGACCGTGGCGAAAATCCGCGCTATCTGCCGGGCATCGCGCTCCAGCCCGGCATCGTGGCAACGAGCGACATCGAGGCCGCGCTCGACGGCGCCGACTGCGTTCTGGCGGTGGCGCCGGCGCAGTCGCTTCGCGCCATGCTGGCCACCGCGAAAACCCATATGCCGAAAGGCGCCCCGCTGGTTCTCTGCGCCAAGGGCATCGAGCGCGACACCGGCGCGCTGCTGTCGGCCATCGCTAGAGAGATCCTGCCTGAAAATCCGGTCGCCGCCCTGTCCGGCCCAAGCTTCGCCACCGACGTCGCCAGAGGCCTGCCGACGGCCGTGGTGGTCGCCGCCCGCGGCGAGGATCTGGCGGCCGACCTGGCCGCCCGCTTCTCGGCGCAAAACCTGCGCTGCTATTCGAGCGACGATCTCATCGGCGTCGAGATCGGCGGCGCGCTGAAGAACGTCTTCGCCATTGCCGCCGGCGCCGTCACCGGCGCCGGGCTCGGCGCCAGCGCTCAGGCCGCCATGGTGACGCGCGGCTTCGTCGAATTGCGCCGCATCGGTGCTGTCTTCGGCGCCAGGCCGGAAACGCTGATGGGACTTTCCGGCCTCGGCGACCTGCTGCTCACCTGCTCGTCCGCCCAGTCGCGTAATTTCGCCTACGGGCTGGCGCTGGGACAAGGCAAGCCACTTGCCGGCCTGCCATTGGCCGAAGGCGTGCCGACGGCGGCGATCGCCGCCCGCATTGCCGCCGAGCGCAAGATCGACGCGCCGATCATCACCGCCGTCGCCGCCATACTGGACGGCACGATCACCATCCGCCAGGCTGTGTCGGCGCTGATGACAAGGCCGCTGAAGACCGAAACCGACGTGTAATTCGAACAATCCGGAGATGGAAGATGCTGTTTGCGTTGATTTGCAAGGACAAGCCT
This sequence comes from Mesorhizobium sp. M5C.F.Cr.IN.023.01.1.1, assembly GCF_003997585.1. Classification (NCBI taxonomy): domain Bacteria; kingdom Pseudomonadati; phylum Pseudomonadota; class Alphaproteobacteria; order Hyphomicrobiales; family Phyllobacteriaceae; genus Mesorhizobium; species Mesorhizobium sp. M5C.F.Cr.IN.023.01.1.1. The sequence continues at coordinate 4,649 of NZ_RZSU01000150.1, forward strand.
GGAAACCTGCAGGTGCGGCTCGATACGCGGCCCGAGCATGTTGCCTTCCTGGAAGGATTGAACGGCGAGAAGAAGCTGGCTTTCGCCGGTCCGTTCCTCGACGCCGACGGCAAGCCGAACGGCAGCCTCGTCGTGGTCGAGGCGCCCGATCTGGCCGCAGCACAAGCGCTGTCGTCGGCAGACCCCTACGCCAAAGCCGGGTTGTTCGAAAGCGTCGAAATCCGGCAATGGAATTGGACCTTCAACAAGCCGGCGAGCGCATGACCCCGAAAATCGGAATCGATTTTCGGAAAGGATCATGCGCAAAATTAAAGTGCGCTACAGCGTCCTTTGCGCGTCTGAAAGACGCGCGGCGCTGTAGCTGATCTCCAGCCGCCAGGAGGAGCAAAAACAATGAACTATTGGCTGTTCAAATCGGAGCCGTCGGTCTTCTCCTTCGAAGCGCTGAAGGCGAAGGGCAAGGCCGGCACGCAATGGGACGGCGTGCGCAATTATGCGGCGCGCAACAATATGAAGGCGATGCAGATCGGCGACCTCGGCTTCTTCTACCACTCCAATGACGGGCTCGATGTGGTCGGCATCGCCGAGGTCTGCGCGCTGGCGCATCAGGACACGACTACCGACGATCCGCGCTGGGAATGCGTCGATATCCGCGCCGTCAAGGATGTGCCGAAGCCGGTGACGCTGGAACAGGTCAAGGCCAATCCCAAGCTTGCCGAGATGGCACTGGTCCGGCTCGGACGGCTTTCCGTGCAGCCGGTGACGCCGGCCGAATGGAAAGAGGTCTGCCGCATGGGTGGCCTGACGCCGGCTCCGTGACGGCGCTGACGCCAAACAGCGCGAAAAGCTTCATCCTCGACAACACGGCGCTGATGGCGCCGCCGCATGTGCCGGAGATCCTGCTGCATCTGGCCGACGAAGCGCATGATCTGTGGCAGCGGACCGAGGACGAACTGGCCGAAATCGGCCTGCCGCCGCCCTTCTGGGCTTTCGCCTGGGCCGGCGGCCAAGGCCTTGCCCGCTATATCCTCAACAATCCGTCTGATGTGCAGGGCAAGCGCGTGCTCGACTTTGCCTCCGGTTCCGGCCTTGTCGCCATTGCCGCGGCCAAGGCCGGCGCGGCAGAGGTGATCGCCGCCGACATCGACCCGTTCTGCGCGACCGCGATCCGCCTCAACGCCGAGGCCAATGATGTCGGGATAGAGTTCCTCGGCTCGGACTGCATCGGAGCCGATGCGGGCTGGGATGTGGTTCTGGCCGGCGACGTCTTCTACGACAAATCCTTCGCCGACCGGCTGATGCCATGGTTCGCGACGCTGAAGGCGCGCGGCGCCGACATTATCGTCGGCGATCCCGGCCGTTCCTATATGCCGCAAGCAGGACTGGAGCCGCTTGCCGTCTATGAAGTGGCGGTAACCCGGGCGCTGGAAGACGCCCTGGTCAAGCGCACGACCGTCTGGCGGTTTGCTTGACGGCATCGCCGAACGGGGGTTCCATCACGCATCGATTTTGGGAGTACGCATGTGGTTGTCCCAAAACCGCTGGGCACTTTTGGGCGACATGCTTTCGGGGAGGGAATCATGGATTTTTCAGCAGTGAACTGGCTGGCGGTGATCGTCGCCGCCGTGGTGGCGTGGTTGTTCGGCGCTGCATGGTACATGGGCCTGAGCAAGCCGTGGCTCAAGGCCGCCAGGCTTGATCCGGCGACCATGAGTAAATCGCCGTTGCCCTTCGTCATCAGCTTCGTCGCGGAACTTGTCATGGCGTTCGTCATGTCCCTGATTATCGGAGCAATGACCGGTGGCGAACCGAGCCTCGTTGCCGGGCTCGTCTTCGGCTTCGTTCTCTGGCTCGGATTCGTCGCCACGACGTTATCCGTCAATCATCGCTACGAAGGGTTCGGCTGGGATCTGACCATCATAGACTGCGGCCACTGGCTCGGCGTGCTGCTCATCATCGGCGCGGTGATCGGCTGGTTCGGAGCAGACGTCGCGAGCTGACCCTGCCGCCACGAATAGAGCAATTCCAGGAAAAGTGTGAACGGTTTTCCGTCCGGAATTGCGCAAAAACAAAGAGATAGAGCGGTTCTAGGTCGACGACCGCCGGCTGATCACTCAGAGCGACCTAAAGCTCAACCAGGCGTCGGGTCCGGCTGCGGGTTGTGAACTTCGTTCAGGAGCCAATCCCTGAACGCCTTGATCCTGGCGTCGTTGGCCGATCCGATGGGATAGACCAGATGATAGGCGAAGTCGGGCGGAACCCTGATGCCAAGTTCGAAGGGCCGGATCAGCCGGCCCTCGGAAAGATCGTTTGCCACCATGGCAAAATCGGCGAGCGCGACGGCATTGCCGTCGAGCGCGGCCTGAACGGCGTCGGTCGAGGTGCCGAACACGATCGTCCGGCTGTCGTCGAAATCGTCGACGCCGGCCGCCGCCATCCACATGCGCCAATTCGGCCACGTCACGCCTTGTCGCGCCCACTCGATATGAGCGAGCGTGTGATGGAAGAGATCGCGCGGCTCGCGCAGCGGCGGGCCCGAGGCCAGCAGGCTGGGGCTGCACACAGGGGTGATGATGTTGTCGAACAGGCGGTGGGTGCAAAGGCCCGGATATTTTCCCGCGCCGAATCGGATGCCGACATCGACGTCGTCCAGGTCGAAATCGCGCAATTCGGAGGCAATGTCGAAGCGGAGCTCGATGCCCGGCCGCTGCTTGCGAAAATCGTCGACGCGCCGCATTAGCCATTTTGTCGCGAACTGGGCGTCGAGGGTCACTTTCAGCAGCGCCGTTCCGCGCGCCATCTTGTACGCCCGCGAGACGGCCCGGCCAAGCAGGTCGAGCGCGTCGGTCGACGCCTCGAACAGCACCGCGCCCGCCTCCGTCAGCCGGATCGTGCGGCTGGTGCGCGTGAACAGCACGATGCCGAGCTGATCCTCGATTTCCTTGATCTGGTGGCTGACCGCAGCCGGCGTCAGGCCGAGCTCATCTGCGGCGCGGGTGAAATTGAGGTGCCGGGCCGCCGCCTCCAGCGTCCTCAGTGCACGGGTTCCCGGCAGCAGGCGAGCCATCACAGTGGCGTGAAGCTGGTGCGAACCATCGTACCTGATCCTCAAATAAAATTTGATGATTAGGAAAAAACTACTCGTTTCCCACTTTGATTTCAATCCGTCATGATGTGACCATCGAAACAACATCAAACCGGATTTGAAGTCCGGATGAAAGGGACCGTGTCATGTCCTACATCGTTTTGAGGCCTGCAGCCGCCAAGCCGATCTGGCTGCGTCCAGTGCTCGAATGGCTCCGCCACGCCAAGATTGCGGTCAACCTCCCGCATGAGAAAGTCGAGGATCTTCCGGACCGCCAATTGCGCGACATCGGCGCCGAACGCAAGGATGTCGCGCGCGCGATGGACCGGGAACTCGGCCGATTGGGTCTGCTCGACATCGGCTGGCAGAGGCCGCGGACGTAGGGGAGTAGGGGAGCTAAAGGTAGGCGGCGCGCCTGCGCACTCTACTGACACTTTCTTTTCCCCTATTCCCTATTCCCCTACCTCACCACCTTCATCACCGTGCGGTCCGACAGCAGCGGCAATAGCCGGGCCATCGTGCGCGCCGTCACCGCGACGCAGCCTTGCGTCGGCGTGAAGCCGGGGCGCGCCAGATGAAAGAAGATGGCGCTGCCGCGCCCGCGGCGACGCGGCGAAATGTTCCAGTCGAGCACCAGGCAGGCATCATAGAGCCGGTCGGTGCGCAGCATCCGCTCGTGGCTGGCGCCATAGGGGATCTTGACCGGACGGTTGTAGTTGCGGTCCTCAGGCACTTCGCACCAGCCGAGATCGCGACCGATCGGCGTCATCGCCAGCCGGGTTTTGCGGCCGCCGGAAAAATGATCGTTACGGAAATATCCCGACAGGACCCGCATCGACCCAAGCGGCGTGGCGCCATCGCCTTCGCGTTTGCCGGCCGATATGCCGCCGCGTCCCAGCGCACATGAAAACACCAGTTTGCCAGCCTGCAGCAGCCCCTGGCTGGCGTGGCCGGGCCTGGCGCGCACCGTGAGAACACGAAGCCCTTTTCGCAAAAATGCGCTCGCCTCATTGCACGCGCGTTTTTTCTTGTATGATCGTGCCACGGAACAAATCATTGTGATCGGCTGTTGTGTCGGTCAGCTTCCGCATAAACAGGCAGCGGTCAACTGAATTTTCTTTTCAAAACAACGGATTGATCCATGACTTCACGCACCATTCTGATCGTCGATGACGATGACGACCTGCGCGGCACGCTCGTCGAGCAATTGTCTCTCTATGAGGAATTCGACGTCCTGCAGGAATCAACTGCCGCCAAAGGTGTCGCCACGGCCCGCGGCGGCCTCATCGACCTGCTCATCATGGATGTCGGCCTCCCCGATATGGATGGCCGCGAGGCAGTGAAGATACTGCGCAAGGGCGGCTATAAGTCGCCCATCATCATGCTGACGGGACACGACACCGATTCCGACACCATTCTCGGCCTCGAAGCCGGCGCCAACGACTATGTGGTCAAGCCGTTCCGCTTCGCGGTTCTCCTGGCCCGCATCCGTGCCCAGCTTCGCCAGCATGAGCAGAGCGAAGACGCCACCTTTTCGGTCGGCCCCTACACTTTCAAGCCCAGCCAGAAGCTTCTGATCGACCAGCGCGGCGCCAAGGTGCGGCTGACCGAAAAGGAAGCCTCGATCATCAAGTATCTCTACCGCGCCGACCAGAAGGTGGTGACGCGAGATGTGCTGCTCGAGGAAGTCTGGGGCTACAATTCCGGCGTCACCACGCACACGCTGGAAACCCATGTCTATCGGCTGCGCCAGAAGATCGAGCGCGATCCTTCTAACGCAGAAATTCTTGTGACAGAAAGCGGCGGCTACAAGCTGGTTCCTTAAACATTTAATCATTCAATCAGCGGTCGGGGCAGGGGCCGCTTTCGGGTACGATCCTGAGACTGGAGGTGGTTCTGGATCGAACTCGCTGACGCATCGGACCAAAAATCGGAATCGATTTTTTGGAAAGCACTGTGCGTCGATTTCAAAGCGTTTAGAGCGTCCTTTGCGCGTCCAAAGGGAGGCTCGGCGCTGTAAGGGAGGGATTGGACTGAGCGTTCGGGGACACAGCTAGATGGCGTTGGATGACGACATCCGCATCCTGTCCGCCGTGAGGCTCTTCGAGGGCTTCACGGAGGAACAGTTGCGTCTGCTTGCCTTTGGCGCGGAAACCACCAAGCTGCAGGCCGACCACAAGCTTTACCGCGAGGACGACGAGGCCGATTGCGCCTATATCGTCGTCAGCGGGCGCATCGTGCTGTATCGCGAGCAGGATGGCCCCCGCGTCCCGATAGGCACGGCCGGCCCCGGTACGATGCTGAGCGAACTGGCGCTGATCGCCGACACCAACCGGCTGACCAGCGCATCCGCCGAGATCGATTCGGAAGTGCTGCGGCTCAGCCGCAAGATGTTCCACCGCATCCTGGAGGAATATCCCGATATCGCCGTCCATCTGCACCAGCGCATCTCCGAGGATTTTCTGGCAATGATCCGCCGCATCGAGGAGTTGGCGCCGCGTTTCGACAACTGAACCCGGATGCTTTTCAACTCGCTCTCGCAACCAATGACTCGTGAAAGCTATCGAACCAGGGCGGCAAGGCTGAGGTGTATCGAGATTCAGATCAGGCCGAGCCGAGAATGGTGGGATCCGAGAACCGGAGCGGGGCGTACTTTTGGGTACGTGAGCCGCGCATGGTTCCGAAATCGAATTTGATTTCGGAAAGGTCATGCGCAAAATCAGAGTTCTACAGCGTCCTTTGCGCGCCCAAGAAGGCGCGCGGCACTGTAGTAAGCGCAGGAAACCACCATTCGCAGGCCGGCCTCATCTGAATATCGATACACCTAATCCAGGTCGAACCGCGCTATGACCGGCACATGATCCGACGGCCGTTCCCAGCCGCGCGCCGGCCGCAGGATCTCGTAGCCGGCAAAGCTCGGCACCAGGTTTGGCGACGACCAGACATGGTCGAGCCGCCGGCCGCGATCCGACGCTTCCCAATCCTGCGCGCGATAGCTCCACCAGGTGTAGAGCTTCTGCTCATAAGGCACGTTGAGCCGCATCAGGTCGACCCAGTCGCCGGCGAGCCGCATCGCCTCAAAACTTTCCGTCTCGACCGGCGTATGGCTGACCACCTTCAGGAGCTGCTTGTGCGACCAGACATCGTGCTCGAGCGGCGCGATGTTGAGGTCGCCGACCAGGACTGAGCCGGACACGTCGTCGTGCTCGGCACGGATGGCGTTCATTTCGGCGACGAAATCGAGCTTGTGCTTGAACTTGCGGTTGATGATCGGATCGGGCTCGTCGCCGCCGGCCGGAACGTAGAAATTGTGCAGCAGGATCGCCCTGCCGCCGGCCCGCACGGTGACCGACAGATGCCGGCAGTCCTCGATCTCGCAGAAGCGGCGCTTTTCGACAATCGCGATCGGCCGGCGCGCCACCGTCGCCACGCCGTGATAGCCCTTCTGGCCGTGGAAGGCGATATGCTCGTAGCCGAGCTTGCGAAAGGCCTTCTCGGGAAACAGTTCGTCGGGAACTTTGGTTTCCTGCAGGCAGAGCACGTCCGGTGCCTGTTCGACAAGCAGGCGTTCGACGATCGGCATGCGCAAGCGGACGGAATTGATGTTCCAGGTGGCGATGGAAAAGGGCATGCACGGGATCCGGGACAGCGTATGGCCGCCGGAGGTGAACGCCACTGGCGAGTCATGCGCGCATGAAAGAGTCGGGCCGGAACCTGCCAGCCGCGCGCGCCAAAAACAAGCCGAAGCGCGGCCCGGGCTGGCACCAGGATTCGCTGAGATTCAGGTCAGGCCGAGTCGAGAATGGCGAATTCCGAAAACCGGAGCGGAGCGTACTTAAAGTACGTGAGCCCGCGCATGGTTCCGAAATCGAATTTGATTTCGGAAAGGTCATGCGCAAAATCAGATTTCTACAGCGTCCTTTGCGCGCCCAAGAAGGCGCGCGGCGCTGTAGTAAGCGCAGGAAACCGCCATTCGCAGGCCGGCCTCACTTGAATAACAGCGGACCCTACCGCGACTTGGTGTTCAGCTCGCGGTTCGCGGTATAGTCGATGGCAAACGTGTCGGGGGCGAAGCTCACGCCTTCCCTGACGTTGAAGATCATCACCGTCGTGTCCTTGCCTTGCGCATCGGTGATCGTCCATTGGCGCAATTCGTAGGTTTTCGGATCGAACATCATGGTGATCTTCGAACTGCCGAACACCGATTTGTCGGCGAGTTGAATTGTGGTGACGTCGTTCTCTTCCTTGACGCTTTTGACGCGGCCGCCGGAGAGGTCGATCTTGGTGTCGAGCAGCAGCTTGAGTGGCGTCTTCGACAGTGGGTAGAGATCGGACGTTTTCAGCCGTTTGTTGAGGATGACCACCGACTTGCCGTCGGAAATCACCCTGAAATTCGACGCCCCGTCATAGTTGAAGCGAATCTTGCCCGGCCGTTCCAGAAAGAACTTGCCGCCGGTCTGCTCGCCCTTGGGTCCGAACTGTACGAATTCGCCGGTCATCGATTTGACCGAGGAAAAATGGTCGGCGATCTTCTGCGCGGTGGGTGGCACCGCCGCTTGCGCCGACGCCAGCAACTGGACCCCGGGAACGACGTTGATGGCCGCAGCACCTGCCAGGACTAGGCCGAGGCCAAGCAGCTGGCGGCGGGTCGGGGCAAAATCGCTGATCGTGGCGAAAGAGGAGTTTTTCATGCCGGTCACTCTCGTCTGGTTTATCTGTTGTCGCAGTGTTTGGCCCCCCAGTTGGGCTTAAATTTGGCGGCCTAACAGCGCGTGGTCGTTGCAAACGCGCCAGAAGGGTCATAGTTGCCGCCCGCCGACGTCTTGCCGGTCGGATCAGAACTTGTCGTCCTCCGTCGGCACCAGAATCTCGCGTTTTCCGGCATGGTTGGCCGGGCCGACAATACCTTCCTTCTCCATCTTCTCGATGATCGAGGCGGCGCGGTTGTAGCCGATGCCGAGCCGGCGCTGGATGTAGCTGGTCGAGGCCTTGCCGTCGCGCAGCACCACCGCAACCGCCTGGTCGTAGGGATCGTCGGAATCCTCGAAATTGCCGCCGCCACCGCC
>NZ_RZSU01000151.1:0-12607 GCF_003997585.1 Mesorhizobium sp. M5C.F.Cr.IN.023.01.1.1
GCCATTGTCCTCCCAGTAGCCGCCCCTGCCGCCGCCGATATTGGCGAAACCGTCGACCAGTTCGATCTTGCGGAGATACTTCGGCATCTTGTAGCCGATCTGGCGCTCGACGCGGACACGCAACGGCGCGCCGTTCTCGACCGGCAGCGGCTTGCCGTTCAAGCCATAGGCAAGGATCGTCTGCGGGTGACGGGCATCGATCAGGTCGATCGAACCGTAATATTTGATGTCGCCGGACAGGCTACGATCGATCGTGTCAAGGCAATGGAACATCACGTAACGCGCCTGCGGCTTGACCACCGCCTGATCAAGCACCAGCGACAGCGGCGTGCCGGTCCATTTGGCGATGCAGCTCCAGCCTTCGACGCAGTCGTGGCGGGTGATCTGGGTGCGGCTTGGCATGTTCATCAGCTGCTCGCGGGTCAGCGACAGCGGCTTTTCGACGAGGCCGGAAACCTCGAGCCGCCAGTCGGCGAAATTGTTGGCGAGCAGGCCCTTGTAGACATCGTCGTCCGGCGCGGTGACGCCGTTCGGCCGCTGCGGCTGGCGAATGTCGGCTTCGGTGAATTCCGGCGCCAGCGAATCGCCGGCAAGCAGGCGTTGCGCGCGCCAGGTAAGGCCATTGGCGCCTTCGAGGAAACTGCGCAGGCCGTCGCCGACACCAAGCTGGCTGTCGAAGGCATCGCAACCCGACAGCATGATACCGGAGACGCCGAGGCTGGCCGAGGTCAGGAATTTTCTGCGGCTGATCACAAATTTCGCCATCTCACGCACTCCTCTCGGGCGCCTTGCTGCCATGCGGCGGGTCGGTCCGGTACCAGCCGGTGATGATGGAACGCAACTCGTTGATCGGACCGGCGGCGAAGATCATCACGATATGGATGATGAAGAAGGCGACAAGCAGCAGCATCACGATGAAATGAATCGTCCGCGCCGTCTGCCGGCCGCCGAGCAGATCGTTGAGGAACGGCAGCACCGCGTTCATGCTCGGCGACATGGCAAGGCCGGTGATGATCATCAGCGGCAGCAGCACGAACATGACGCCGCCATAGGCCATCTTCTGCAGCGTGTTGTATTCGCGCCTATGGTGGAACTTGAACCTGGCATGATCGGCGATGTCCCGCGGCAACCGCCTGAGATCGTCGATGCGCGGCGCAAGATCGCGCCGCAGATGGCCATTGACCAGGCTGGCGACCAGCCAGACGACCAGTGTCGTGGTCAGTATCCAGGCGAAGAAGAAATGGACGACGCGGGCGGTGCCGAGGTCGTAATAAGAGGGGATCGTCGCCCAGGACGGGAAAGCGCGGGACGTCTCCCGACCCGCCGGCCCCGACCAGCCGAGCACACCGGTCGTATCGAAGCGCTTGCCGAAGATTTCGATGTAGCCGCGCGGACCGTTTGCGGTGTTCTCGGCGCCGATAGCGAAAATGGTGTTGTCATAGGCGAATCCCGATTCCTTGCCGATATAGAGCTGGGGGCGGGCGTTGAAGATCTGCAGGCCGGAAAGCAGCATGAAGAACAGCGAGATGGCCCAGAGCCAGTGCGTCAGCCGCGTCCAGCCCGACTGCCGGTAGATCAGCGTCGCATCCTTCGGCGCAGCAGTATCTGGTCCGACGGTGGATTGTCTCCTGGCAACCGATTCCATTTTTTCGCGTCCTTCCGGCCGCTCAGTCGGCCTTCCCGATCCTTGTCCTCCCAATACGTTGCCAGCCAAAGCGATGTTTCATCCGATCACGGAATTATTACGGCCTGCCGACACTACCGGCTCCCCAGGCTGACGGCGAGGTTGACCGCGGCGGCGACGATCACTGTATTGAAAAAGAACGAAACGATCGAATGCAAGAGCACGATGCGACGCATTTGCGTGGTCGAAACCGCGGTATCGGAGGTTTGTGAAGTCATGCCGACGGTGGTCGAGAAATAGAGGAAATCCCAGCCGTCCGGCCGCTCCTTACCTGCAAACACGAGGCCGCCGACGGGCTTTTTCTGCTTCGCTTTGCTGCCGGCGTCGGTCTCCTCATCGTTCAGCCAGTAAACATGGGCGTAGTGCAGCGCCGTCATGGCGTGGATGGTGAACCAGCCGAGCGGGATCGACAGCAGGGCGAAGGTGAGTTCGACAGGATGCGCGTTGCCCTCGCGATTGATCAATTGAAACAACGAGATAATGGCGACGGCGGCGACAATCAGCGTCACCGCAAAGATGACCAGCACCGGCTGGTCGGTGGCGCGGGCATTCTTGCTCAGATAGCGGTCGGTGAGCAGCGGCATCTGGGCGACGACGATGACAGTGTAGGCGGCAAAAAACGCATTGGCGCCGATCGAAAAGGCGAGCGGAGTTCGCAAGACCAGCGCGATCGCCAGCGCAACTACACCGATACAGGCCGACACCGCGAACTGCATGTGGCGGTGAAGTGGTTTCTTCAGGGGCATCTCGGTCGTCATGGCCCGGCCTCTGATGGCAGTCCGTCTTACCGCCGCTCGTCTTTTAGGACTCGGACATTATAGCACTTTTGACTGTGCGCATGATGCCGAAGATCGATCCCCGGTTTTGCCGCGCTGATCTCCGGTTCAAAGCGCTAGCCCGGTGCGGCGGATTTCAGCGCACGCCGCAAGATGCGGTCGAGCTCGCCGAGAAACCGTGAGCGGTCCTGCGGCGCGAAATTGGCGTTGTAGCCCTTGCTTTCGCCGGTCTCGCGCAAATGCTGCTTGAGGTCGCGCATGGCCACCGCCATGCCGATCGTTTCCGGCGTGAACGGGCGCCCGGTCGGCCCAAGCACGTGGGCGCCGAGCGCCACCGTGCGGGCGGCAAGCGGGATGTCGGCTGTCACCACGATGTCGTTGGGCTTGGCATTGTCGACGATCCAGTCGTCCGCCGCGTCGGCGCCCTTGGACACGACGACGTTGCGGACCATCGGATCGCGTGACGGGCGCAGGCCGCCATTGGAGACGAAGGTGACGACGACGCCATGGCGTTCGGCGACTTTCTCGACCTCGGCCTTCACCGGGCAGGCATCGGCGTCGACGAGAATCTGTATTTTGTTGACGCTAGTCGTCATGCCGACTCGGTATTGACGACCGCTTCATTTTCCATGAGGTGCGCTTTTAGCAAGCGATGCACTTCGGTCAGGCTCCTCTGCAAAAACGTATCGCGTACGAGAAAGTTGATTTCATCTGTCGCACGATCGATCTCTCCCAAATCGATCTGAACGCGATTGTTTGCCCTATAGCCACGCCATAAGTCCTCGCCAAAATTCCGTATCCGATGGATCGTCGACTTTTCGTAGTCGATGAAGCGGATGCGAACGCGAATTTGAACCTCCTTCACCTAGTAAACCACCACGCTCCTGATGCTCTTGCCCTCATGCATGAGGTCAAAACCCTTGTTGATGTCCTCCAGCTTCAGCGTGTGGGTGATCATCGGGTCGATCTCGATTTTGCCGTCCATGTACCAGTCGACGATCTTCGGCACGTCGGTGCGGCCGCGCGCGCCGCCAAAGGCGGTGCCCATCCAGGTGCGTCCAGTGACCAGCTGGAAGGGCCGCGTTGAGATCTCCTGGCCGGCGCCGGCAACGCCAATGACGACCGACTTGCCCCAGCCGCGGTGCGATGCTTCAAGGGCCTGCCGCATCACCTTGGTGCTGCCGGTGCAGTCGAACGTATAGTCGGCGCCGCCGATCTGGTCGGCGCCGCGCTTGGTCATGTTGACGAGATAGGGCACGATATCGCCGTCGATCTCCTTCGGATTGACGAAATGCGTCATGCCGAATTTCTCGCCCCATTGCTTCTTGTCGTTGTTCAGGTCGACGCCGATGATCATGTCAGCGCCGGCAAGGCGCAGCCCCTGGATGACGTTGAGGCCAATGCCGCCGAGGCCGAAGACGGCGGCCGTGGCGCCGATCTCGACCTTGGCGGTGTTGATCACCGCGCCGATGCCGGTGGTGACGCCGCAGCCGATGTAGCAGATCTTGTCGAAGGGCGCGTCGGGATTGACCTTGGCCAGCGCGATCTCGGGGAGCACGGTGAAGTTGGAGAAGGTTGAGCAGCCCATATAATGGAAGATCTTGTCATTGCCGATCGAGAAGCGCGACGAGCCGTCCGGCATCAGGCCTTGCCCCTGCGTGGCGCGGATCGCGGTGCACAGATTGGTTTTCCTGGACAGGCAGGACGGGCATTGCCGGCATTCCGGCGTGTAGAGCGGGATGACGTGGTCACCCTTCTTGACCGAGGTGACGCCCTTGCCGACATCGACGACGATTCCCGCACCCTCATGGCCGAGGATCGCCGGAAAGATGCCTTCGGGATCGGCGCCCGACAGCGTGAATTCGTCGGTGTGGCAGATGCCGGTCGCCTTGATCTCGACCAGCACCTCGCCAGGCTGAGGGCCGTCGAGGTCGACCTCCAGGATTTCCAGCGGCTTTCCGGCGGCAACAGCGACAGCGGCACGGGTTTTCATCGGGGCTCTCCTCTCAAGCCAAATCGGCAATCGAGGCGAGCTTTAGCGTATCTGCAGGTTCTGGACTATGGGACGAATTGACAGTTCGTGGCCGGGTTTTGGTCGTCACCAGGCGACTTGCGCCCGGGATATGCGCCAACTTGCCTTGACCGGCCGGGCGAAGCCCATAAAAGAAAGGCAGCCGAGGGAACGCAACCCGCATGTTCACAAAAATCCTGATCGCCAATCGTGGCGAGATCGCCTGCCGCGTTATCAAGACGGCGCGCAAGATGGGCATCGCCACCGTGGCGGTCTATTCGGATGCCGATCGCGACGCCGTGCATGTCGAGATGGCCGACGAGGCTGTGCATATCGGGCCTTCGCCGGCCGCGCAGAGCTATCTGGTGCCGGAGAATATCATCGCCGCCTGCAAGGCGACCGGTGCTGAAGCCGTGCATCCCGGCTACGGGTTTTTGTCCGAACGCGCATCCTTCTGTGAAGCGTTGGAGAAAGAAGGCATCATCTTCATCGGTCCGAAACCCAAAGCGATCAGGGCGATGGGCGATAAGATCGAATCGAAGAAATTCGCCCATGCTGCAAACGTGTCGACGGTACCCGGCTGGCTCGGCGTCATCGAGAATGCCGGTCATGCCGAGAAAATAGCCGGCGAGATCGGCTATCCCGTGATGATCAAGGCTTCGGCCGGCGGCGGCGGCAAGGGCATGCGCATCGCCTGGAGCAAGGCCGAGGTGCGCGACGGGTTCGACCGGGCGCGGTCGGAGGCCAAAAGCTCGTTCGGCGACGACCGCGTCTTCATCGAGAAGTTCGTGGTCGATCCGCGCCACATCGAGATCCAGGTGCTGGCCGACGCGCACGGCAATGCGCTTTATCTCGGCGAGCGCGAATGCTCGATCCAGCGCCGCAACCAGAAGGTCGTCGAAGAGGCGCCTTCGCCTTTCCTCGACGCAAAGACCCGGAAAGCCATGGGCGAGCAGTCGGTGGCGCTGGCCAGGGCGGTCGACTATCAGAGCGCCGGCACGGTCGAGTTCATCGTCGACAGCGAAAAGAACTTCTATTTCCTTGAAATGAATACGCGATTGCAGGTCGAGCACCCGGTGACCGAGCTCGTCACCGGCATCGATCTGGTCGAGCAGATGATCCGCATAGCTGCCGGCGAAAAGCTCGCTATCAAGCAAAGCGACGTCAAGCTGAACGGCTGGGCGGTGGAAAGCCGGCTCTACGCCGAGGATCCGTATCGCAATTTTCTGCCGTCGATCGGCCGGCTGACGAGATACCGGCCACCGGAAGAGGGACGGTTCGGCGACGTCGTCGTCCGCAACGATACCGGCGTCACCGAAGGATCTGAAATTTCGATGTTCTACGACCCGATGGTCGCCAAGCTGTGCACCTGGGCGCCGACGCGGGTCGCGGCAATAGACGCCATGTCGGAGGCGCTCGACAGCTTCGTCGTCGACGGCATCGAACACAACATACCATTCCTGGCGGCACTCATGCAGCATCCGCGCTGGCGGGAAGGGCTGATATCGACCGCCTTCATTGCCCAGGAATATCCGAACGGATTCGCGCCGATCGTGCCCAGTGGCGAGGAAAAGGCCGTGCTGGCATCGATCGCCACCGCGGTCGAACTGCTGCGCCGCGACCGGCTCGACCGGCTGGGCGGGCGGCTGGCGCCGCATTCGGGTGCCCTGAAACGCGACTGGGTGGTCAAGATCGGCGAGGATTACCTTTCGGCATCTGTCCTCGATGGCATCATTTCCATTCCGCTGGAGCTCGATCTGTCGATCGACGGTGGCACGGGGCTGACGGTGACCTCCGACTGGCGGCCGGGCGATCTCATCTGGCGCGGCACGGTCGGCAGCCACAGGATCGTCGCGCAGATCAGGCAAGTGCCGAACGGGCTTCGCATCGCCTGGAAAGGCATGTCGGTAAGGGCACGCGCCATGCTGCCGCGCACCGCCGAGCTCGAAAGGCTGATGCCGGAAACAGTGGCGCCGGACACGTCGAAGATGCTGCTCTGCCCGATGCCCGGCCTCGTCGTGACGATCGCCGTTGCCGAAGGGCAGGAGGTCAAGGCCGGCGAGACGCTGGCCGTGGTCGAAGCGATGAAGATGGAAAACGTGCTGCGCGCCGATCGCGATCTCACCGTGTCGAAACTCAAGGCGAAGCCGGGCGACAGTCTCGCCGTCGATGCGGTGATCATGGAATTCGCGTGAGGCTGAAACACAAAACCCGCCTCGGCGGCGGGTCGTTGGCGCAAATCAGCGCTATGCATATATTCCTAGCATAACTGCCGTCATAAAGCAAATGAATCTCGAGCTCGCAGACCCGAATCGCTATGCTGGACTCACATCATCCGGTGCCGGACAATACACCTTCATCGACTGAGTCCTTTCAAGCGGCGCTGCGGCGCTAAAAAACCATGGCGAATGAGACACTTCCACGCGACCCGTTGCGACGCGAGGCCTTCGTGAAGGCGTCCCGGCCGGAAGCGCCGGCGCGGCCGTTCATTCATCTGCGCGTGCATTCGGCCTATTCGCTGCTCGAAGGCGCCTTGCAGCTCGGCAAGGTCGTCGGCCATGCGGTCAAGGACGAGGCTCCGGCCATCGCCGTCACCGACACCAACAATCTGTTCGGCGCGCTCGAATTCGCGCAAAAAGCGGTGAAGGAGGGCATCCAGCCGATCATCGGCTGCCAGACCACTCTCGCCTTTTCCGGCGAAGCCGGCGACAGTCAGCGCGACCGCAGGCGGCAAGGGCCGGAAATGCGGCCCGTGGTTTTGATCGCGGCGACCGAGGCCGGCTACAGCAATCTGGTCAGGCTGGTCAGCCGGGTCTATCTCGAAACGCCGCCCGGCGAGGCCGTGCATCTGACGACCGATATGCTGCAAGGCAATTGTGATGGCCTGATCTGCCTCAGCGGCGGTCCGCGCGGCCCGATCGGCAACGCCTTGAAAGAGGACCGCCGCGATCTCGCCGAGACACGGCTTTTGGCGCTCAAGGCGCTGTTCGGCGACCGGCTCTATGTCGAGCTGGAACGGGTTTCCGGTTATGACCGGGCGATCGAGCAATCGTCCGTCGATCTCGCCTATATCAATGACTTGCCGCTGGTTGCCACCAACGAGGCGTTTTTTTCCTCGCGCGACGACTATGAAGCGCATGACGCGCTGATCGCCATCGCCGAAGGGTCGGTCGTCGCCATTGACAACCGCCGCCGCCTGTCGCCCGACAATTTTCTGAGAAGCCAGGCTGACATGGCGAGGCTGTTCGCCGATCTGCCGGAAGCGATCGACAACACCGTCGAAATCGCGCTGCGCTGCTCCTACTATCCCAAGACCCGCAACCCGATCCTGCCGCGCTTTGCCGGCGGCGATGTCGCCGACGCCGATGCGGCGGTGAAGGCGGAGGCGCAGGAGCTTGCCAGACAGGCGCATGAAGGGCTGGAGGCGCGGCTCGCAGCGCACGGCCCGACCCCCGGCTACACAGCCGAGCAATATCGCGAAAGGCTGGATTTCGAGCTCGGCGTCATCGAGAGGATGAAATATCCCGGCTATTTCCTGATCGTCGCCGACTTCATCAAATGGGCGAAGGCGCAAGGCATTCCGGTCGGGCCGGGCCGCGGTTCGGGCGCCGGCTCGCTGGTTGCATATTCGACGACCATCACCGACATCGATCCGCTGCGCTTCTCGCTGCTGTTCGAGCGCTTCCTCAATCCAGACCGCGTGTCGATGCCCGACTTCGACATCGATTTCTGCCAGGACCGGCGTGAGGAGGTCATCCGCTACGTCCAGCAGAAATACGGCCGCGACCAGGTCGGCCAGATCATCACCTTCGGTACGCTGCAGGCCCGCGCAGTGCTTCGCGATGTCGGCCGGGTGCTGCAGATGCCCTATGGCCAGGTCGACAAGCTCTCTAAGATGGTGCCCTCGAACCCGGCCAATCCGGTCAAGCTCGCCGACGCCATCGCCAACGAGCCGCGCTTTGCCGAAGAGGCCGAGCGCGAGCCGATCGTGCAGACACTGCTCGACATGGCGCAGAAGCTGGAAGGGCTCTACCGCCACGCCTCGACGCATGCCGCCGGCATCGTTATTGGCGACCGGCCGCTGTGGGAGCTGGTGCCAATGTACCGCGATCCGCGCTCCGACATGCCGGTCACCCAGTTCAACATGAAGTATGTCGAGCAGGCCGGGCTGGTGAAGTTCGACTTCCTCGGCCTGAAGACGCTGACGGTCCTGGAAACCGCGGTCAAGCTGATCCGCCGCCGCGGTATCGAGATCGATCTCGCCCACATTCCGCTCGACGACCCCGATACCTATGCCATGCTATCGCGCGGCGAAGTGGTCGGCGTGTTCCAGGTCGAAAGTGCAGGCATGCGCAAGGCGCTGATCGGCATGCGCCCCGACTGCATCGAGGACATTATCGCGCTGGTCGCGCTTTACCGGCCGGGACCGATGGAGAACATCCCGACCTACAACGCCAGAAAGCATGGCGAGGAGGAGATGGCGTCGATCCATCCGAAGATCGACCATCTGGTGAAGGAGACGCAAGGCGTCATCGTCTACCAGGAACAGGTGATGCAGATCGCGCAGGAGCTTGCCGGCTATTCGCTGGGCGAAGCCGATTTGCTGCGCCGCGCCATGGGCAAGAAGATCCGCGCCGAGATGGACAAGCAGCGCGAGCGCTTTGTTTCGGGCGCGGTCGAGCGCGGCGTCGGCAAGCCGCAAGCCGACTTCATTTTCGACCTGCTGGCAAAGTTCGCCGACTACGGTTTCAACAAGTCTCATGCGGCCGCCTATGCCGTCGTCTCCTACCAGACGGCCTATCTGAAGGCGCACTACCCGGTCGAGTTCCTGGCCGCGTCGATGACGCTCGACATGGGCAACACCGACAAGCTCGCCGATTTCCGCCAGGATGCGCTGCGCCTCGGCATCGAGGTCGTGGCGCCGTCGGTGATATCAAGCTTCCGCGCCTTTGAAGTCGGCGAGAACCGGATCTTCTATTCGCTGGCCGCGCTCAAGGGCGTCGGCGACGCGGCTGTCGAGCACATCGCCGCCATGCGCGGCGAAAAACCGTTCAAGAGCCTCGCCGATTTCTGCGAAAGGGTCGATCCGAAGATCGTCGGCAAGCGCGTCTTCGAAAGCCTGATCATGGCCGGCGCACTCGACTGCTTCGGCCACGACCGCGCCGCGATGATGGCCGGCGTCGAGCGGATGATGGGGCTGGCGTCGCTGGCGCAGCAGAATGCAATGTCGGGCCAGCACGACATTTTCGGCGCCTCGCTCGGCGCACAGTCGCAGGCGCTCAATCTGCCGGCGACCGACCCGTGGCTTGCCGCCGACCGCCTGCACCGCGAATTCCAGGTGGTCGGCTTCTATCTCTCCGCCCATCCGCTGGACGAATACAAGGCGGCGCTGCAGAAGATGCGGGTGCAGAACTGGGCCGAGTTCTCGGCCGCCGTCAAACGCGGTGCTGCCGCCGGGCGGCTTGCCGGCACCGTCACCACCAAGCAGGAGCGCAAGACGCGCACCGGCAACAAGATGGGCGTCGTGCAGTTCTCCGACACGTCGGGCCAGTATGAAGCGGTGCTTTTTTCCGAAGGTCTGGCGCAGTATCGCGACCTGCTCGAGCCCGGCCGATCGGTGGTGATCACCGTTTCGGCCGAGGACAGGCCCGAAGGCGTCAATCTGCGCATCCAGACCGTGCAGTCGCTGGAGGACGAGGCAAGCCGCATCCAGAAGGCCTTGCGCATCTTTGTCAGGGATGACCGACCGGCGTCGGCGATTCAATCGCAGCTTACCCAGCGCGGCGATAGCCAGGTCAGCATTATCGTCATAAAGGATGAGGCGCAGGGCGAGGTCGAGATCGAACTGCCCAACCGTTACCGCGTCTCGCCGCAGATCGCGTCGGCCATGCGCGCGGTGCCGGGCGTGGTGGAAGTGGAGCTGGTGTGAGCTAGAGCGCTTTGCGTTTCGGTCGAACCAAAACCGCGCTCTAACTTTTTGGTTTAACGCACTTTGTCGGACGCCGAACGAAGGCGTTTGGCTGCAAACTGCTCTAACGGGATTAGCACGGTCCCGTTTGTTTCGACGGTGTTCCGCCAGCCAGCGCCGGCGTTGCCCGGTTACAATGCCGCTGGTATTGTGAGCTCGGCTGCCTGGGTCTTTCGGCGGCCGGGGGAGTGCGTCATGGATGAGCGGACAGCCGCTGCCGAACTCCAGAAAATGGTCAATGGGTTCCAGGTATCTCAGGCGATATGCGTCGCCGCCACGCTGGGCATCGCAGACCATCTCAAGGACGGAAAACGCACCAGCGGCGAACTTGCCGCGTTGACCAATACCCATCCGCAGGCGCTCTACCGGCTGCTGCGCGCCCTGGCATCGGTCGGCGTGTTCCATGAAGCGGCAGACCGGTTTTTCTCGCTGACCCCGTTCGGCGGCGCGTTGCGATCAGATGTTCAGCATTCGGTCGCACCGTGGGCGATTCTGGCCGGACGGCCGTATTTCCGTCAGGCATGGAGCGATCTGCTGCACAGTGTCAGCACCGGCGAAAATGCCTTTCGCCACGCTCATGGCAAGGGCGTTTGGGAATACCGGGCGGAGCATCCGGAAGAGTCCGTCATCTTCGACCGGGCCATGACGGCCATGTCGCGTGGCGTCGCCGCCGCGGTGATCGCGGCCTATGACTTCCGGCCGTTCTCTGTTGTCATGGATGTCGCGGGCGGGCAGGGCGCGCTGCTTGCCGAAATTCTCTGCCGCAATCCCGGCCAGCGCGGCATTCTTTTCGATCAGCCGCAGGTGGTGGCGAAGGCCGGCCCGGTCTTTGACGCCGCGGGCGTCGCGGATCGCTGCAACATCGTCGCCGGCGATTTCTTCGTCTCGGTGCCCGAGGGCGCCGATGCGATCGTGCTTAAATGGATCCTGCATGACTGGGACGACGACACAAACATCCGGATCCTGAAAACCTGCCGCCGGGCGATGCGCCCAGATGGCAAACTGCTGGTGCTTGAGAGCATTCTGGCGCCACCCAACGAAGGCGCCAGTGCAAAATTCGGCGATCTGAACATGCTGGTCATGCCGGGCGGGCAGGAGCGCGCGGCAGAAGAATTCGAGTTGCTGCTTGCGGCGTCGGATTTCAAAGTCGCCAATATCGTTGAAGCCGGACCTCACATCAGCATCATCGAGGCGGAACCGCTCTGATCGCTTTCCGGATCTGCAACGCTCCGGATGTTCTCAACTCACAGCGCCTTCACCCTGCTCTGCCCACTGGACGGCTGTCGCAGCGAGCGTTATCAGTTGTCATGAAGGCGCCAGACAGGGACGGAGCTCGGGATTTTTCAGCCTTGACGCGGCTGCGCGGCACGCTGCGCAAACTCTATCACGGGCGCACGCCCGCGGCTTTCCGGTTTCAACTGGTCGCGATCATCATCGACCTTGCCATCATCGCCTTCTTCATCGCCACACCAGTGATCCAGGAGTCGCCTTCGTTCCTCTGGCTCGATTATTCTGTGGCAGCGCTTGTCGCCGCCGACATGATTGCGCGGCTGCTTGCCTCCAACGACATGCTGCGCCTGATGAAACAGCCGGCGTCGTGGGTCGATGCATTTATCCTGCTGACGCTGCTGATGCCTTCAGCGCTGGCTAATCTGGGTTTCCTTCGCATATTGCGGCTGTGGTCACTGTCGCGCAGCGGCGCGCTGTGGCGGTATCTCGAGATGCGCGGCCTCAGGCGATGGCGCGAGGCGAGCCACGCAGTCATCAATCTCCTGACATTCCTTCTTGTCATCACCGGTTTTGTCTACACCTTCTTCTTCCGCACTGGGGCCGGTCTCGAAGGCTATGTCGACGCGCTCTACTTCACCGTCGCCACGGTGACCACGACCGGCTTCGGTGACATCGTTCTGCCGGGTATCGCCGGCAAGCTCACCTCGATCGTCACCATGATCATCGGCATATCGCTGTTCGTCAGGCTGGCGCAGGCGCTCTTCCGTCCCAACAAGGTGTTTTTTCCTTGCCCGCAATGCGGCCTTCAGCGGCATGAAGCCGACGCCGTCCACTGCAAGGCCTGCGGGCATCTCCTCAACATCCCCGACGAAGGCGACTGAGATGCGAGGTTAGAGCGCGGTTTTGGTGGAACCAAAACCGCGCTCTAACTCTTTGCT
>NZ_RZSU01000152.1:0-12253 GCF_003997585.1 Mesorhizobium sp. M5C.F.Cr.IN.023.01.1.1
TTCCAGGGCCTCGTGACGAAGATTGATCAGACCGAAGATCTCGGCAAACGGCCGCCGGCGGCCGTTTGCCGAGATCTTCGGTCTGATCAATCTTCGTCACGAGGCCCTGGAACACCCGGTTGGCATCTTCGGGCGTGAGCGCAGCCACCTCGGCCTTCGTCACCTGCGTGACGCCGAGAGTCGACGTCGCCAGCCGCTCGATCATGGCTTCCACGGGGCCGCCGGCGACACCGATGCCGGCGGACGTCCTGCGGTCGCGGCTGACAAACACGTAGGGCCGCAGGTCGATGCCGTTCAGCGGCGGGGTGATCGCCGCCCAGCGCTTGACCCACTCGATGTTGGGCCAGTCGGCCATGGGATCATCATCGGCGTCCTTGCCACCCTTCGAGGTCACCTTCCGCTCGAGGATCGAGATGGTCTTGGAGCCGTCAGCGGACGCGTCGCGGGCGATCGCGTTGAACAGTTCCGGGGCGAATCGCTCCGCCAACATCAGCTTGGCCAAGACGGATTGCTTGATATCGTCCTGGAAGCCGCGCTCGCTGGCGATCTCGACGCGCAGGGCCATGGTGTTGACGAAGCGTTTGATCTGCCGGGGATTGCCGTGGGCGCCCTCGGTTAGGATCGGCGTAATCTCCGCCGCAAGCTGCAGGGCGGCATCCAGATCGGAGGGTATGGACCCCAGCCTCGCCTTGATTTTGTCTCGGTCGAAGCCGGTGCCCAGCCAGGGCCGCTGCAAGGCCTTGCGCGCCACCTCGAGCAGGCTCTTGAACTCCACCGAACTGTCGCTGACGCCGGAGGCCAGATAGAGCAGCAAGGTGAGATAGACCAAGGTCTCCGACGCGCCAAGTGCCGGCATGCGGAACGGAACCTGGATCAGTTTTTCCAAGTAGTTGCGCGCGTAGCTTGTAGGCCCCGCCGCCGCCGGGAGATCGGGAAAGTGGTTGCGCACGGCATATTCAATCATGCCCTCGTCAGCGGCGATGACGAACGCCGCGTTCGGCACGAACAAGAACAGGCGGATAGCCTCCAGCGTGGCGATCGCCGTCTGCGGGAGGCATCGATCGAGGTCGTCGATCAAGACGATCAGCCGGTCGACCTTGGCGCGCCCCAGCAGCTCCTCGAAGTCTTCGCGAAAGGCGTGCATCCGTTGCGGCGTCGTCTCGGAAGGTGCGGCCTCCTTAAAATGCTCCGCCGCACCGTCCATGACCTTGTTGAACACGTCGCCGGTCAGGTAGGCCTTGGGATCGCTAATCACCTTGCCCGCGATCGAACCAATCCCCTGGATCAGGTCCGGACCGGGGATCCCGGTCGCCATGGTGAACGCCAGGCTGCCTGCGGTGCGGGCGGCCTTCATCCAGTTGACGGCCTTCAGGACGTCCCAGGCCTTGTCCGCCACCTTGGCGATCCCGGACCTCTCCTTGAGGAGGGCTGCGACGATCGTCTCGATCAGCACCGCCTTCGCGTCGTCGTATCCCTCAAACAGCCAGCCGTTGAACCGGACACACAGGGTGTCTGTCTGTCCCTTGAATGCCGACTCAATCATCAGCAGCGTGCTGGATTTGCCCGCTCCCCAGTCGCCGTGCAACCCGATCGTCAACGGTTCCTTCGACTTCTGCCTGATCAGCTTGACGACCGTTTTAGCGACCGTCTCGTAATACAGGTAGTCGATGGCGGTTTCATTATCCGCGATAATCACGAAATCCCCTCCCCCAAACCCTGGGTATCCTTGCCGTTATAACAGAGTTCAGAATTGCAATCTGTCTCTCGCAATAACCCCCAAAGCACTGAGAGACATGCGCAACCCGCTATTTCGGTCGGCTCAGCAATTAGAAGCGCCGTCTCATGATTTGTCTAGGATTTTTCTTGGGATGATTTGCTTATCCAGGGTCCGTCCGGCGGCTTAAATAGCACTCTCGATGGATACAACTTCACACCAGGCAGCGCGCCTGCGAGTGACCCATCATTCACCGCCACCGGCGTTTTTGGCTCTCCAGAACGGCTCGCGCCGATCAGCGGAGCAAAACCCCATCGATGTGGATGTTCCGTACAATCTTGACCCAGCCGGGGTTCATGCGAACACCGCTGCCGAGATGCGAACGTAGGAAATCCGCCACCTCATCCAAACTGGAGAGGTGGGCTGGATGCACGTTAGATCCAAAGTGATGGCAGGCAAAGTAGCCATCAGAACCGGGCTCGGCCCACGCGGTTACCAAACCGCCAATGACACGTTCAATACGAGCTACAGGCATATTTCCCCCCACCATTTTCTAGGCAACGCCCCACGCCCGACAGCGTCTCCTCACGTCATCTCGCGAACCCCGGTCGTAGATCCTGTTGAGGACGCCGCGAACTGCGGCCACCGGCCAGGCAGCGTATTATTCATCAGTGCCGACGCTAAGCATGCTCTTCCTCGTCGTTGTATAATCCTGGCATGATATCACCTGCGAGTAGCTTCTCCTTCGAGAGCAGTCCAGCGTCCTCGAGGGCTTCGAAATCCGGCAGGTCGCGCAGCGTGTCGAGCCCGAACTCCAGCAGGAATTCTTTTGTCGTCACATAGGTGTAGGGCGCGCCCGGCGTTGGGCTGCGCGGACCGGAAGCGATCAGGCCGGCACCGCGCAGATGACCAATAAAATCGCGACTGATCTCGTTGCCGAAGAAAGACGACAGTTCGGCGCGGGTGATCGGCTGGAAGTAGCCGATGCACATCAGCACCAAAACCTCCGACTGCGTAAGGTCGGCCGTCTTCCCACTTCCACCTACAGCAGCACGGATGGCGTCTGCATAGGCAGGCCGGGTCAAATGTTTCCAGCCGCCGGCGACCGAAACCAGATCGTAAGGGCGGCCGCGCAGCTCCTCGCGGATGTCGTCGATGAGAAGATCAATGCTGCAGCTTTTCCCGACGATGCGGGCGAGCATTTCGCGGTCGACCGGCTCGCTAGCGGCGAAGATCGTTGCTTCGACCCGGTGCATCCATTCACGCCAACGCGCTTCCGGCGGCAGATGATCCAGTTCCCGGTCAAACAGCTGGTCAGCTGATCGACGGTCATCTGGCCGGCTCCCTCCTCGCCTACGTGCACTCTCCGCCATTGTCTTCACAGCCCGTAGATGCGGAAGGTAGCGCGGCCGGACAATTCACGCACGGCACCGAGCTCGACCAGCCGGTCGAACAGGCGGCGCAGGCCGCGATCGCTCATGCCGGCGATTTGTTCTGAGGCGACGATCGCGTCGTCAGAGAGCAGCTTTTTCCACGACGACGTCCGCCGCCTTGGCCCTGAGTTTCGGCGCAACCGCAAGCAGCCGGTCCGCCCGGCGCTCAAGTTCGGCGAAAAGATCAATGGCGCGCAGCGCAGCGCGCGCCTGCGCGGCCAGCAGGCTTTTGGCCCAATCGGCTTCCGTTTCGGCGCCGGCAGCCAGAGCGGCAGTCACTGGTCGACGCGCCCGGCACGTACCCACAACTAAGGTCGCTTTGGCGCCCAACAAAGGGATTGCATGTGTCCAGCCTAGCCGCTGCGCGAGCAAGACATCGGCAAGCCAGGCTCCGAGAACGCGCCGGAGGCCGTAACGCTCCGCGGCCGCGAAGGCCCCGACCAGCGTTTCGACCGTGCCGGTGTTGGCGGCAAGCTGTCGCAGATCGTCCGTCAGATCGCTGACCGCCTCATCGTTGAGCGTGAGACCTAGATCTTCCAGCACCGCCGCGACATTTTTCTCCGTTAGCAGATCGTCCGCTGGCCGAGATGCCAGCCGCCGCCAAGCAAGAAAGAAAAGGCCGGCGGGACCGACATTGCCGCCCGGTCTTGTGAGCAATACGGCATCGCGCAAGGCCGCTTCGTCCTCGACGCGCCCTGCCTGCCGTGCCGTGACCGCAGCCGCCGAAAGCGCCAGGCGCTGCCGCCAGGCGCCGGCCCACCGCTCCTGCCGGCGGACCACCGCATCGAGCGCGCCGATGGCGGCGCCGGCCGTGACTGCAATGTCCTCGATGCCTTGTCCCGCAACCGTTTGGGTGTCGAGGGCGGCCCCGCGCAACCCAGGTCGGCACCGTTGCCATCGGTGCGATCGAAGAGGCGCCGCCAAGCACGCCACGGCGAGACAGAGAGGGGTTGGGTCGCAGAATCATCGCAAGCACGATGAGTCATGACGGCGCTTTTAGCAATCTATTTGCGCAGAAAGCGCTGTGCTTGTCGGCATCATAAAACGAATGATAATGTTGCCTTATCAGTCGTTTAACTCTTCACGAGTTCGTCCCTGCTAACAAGTAAGTCTCGACAGGGCACCTTTTTGCGCAGCCGGACGAAATTCCGTTCGGTCATGTCACGAAACGCTCGGCCCGCTCCTCTGCCGGCCGATGGTCAACGAAATCCCCTCCCCTAGCTGCGGTTGATCTCGGGGTCGTAGAAGCTGGCGCTGCTGACGCCCGACTTCAGATTGTCGGGAACGATCAGCCGGGGAACGCCTCCGAAGAAACGAAACATCCGGACATGCGAGCCGATCCAGTCCGGGAGCGTTTGCGTCCAAGTTGCCTCCGCAAAGGTGAAGCTGGATGCGCCGAGCACTGCCACGAAGATCTCTGCCTCGCGGATCTCACCGGTCTTGCGATCAACAATCGGGATCTTCTTGCCGGAATAGTCGACGAAGACCTTGTCGCCGGCCGCATGCTCCTGGCGCATCATCGGCGAAAGCCGCTGCTCGAAACTGCGAAAGAGTTCGCAGAAGCGGCTAATATGTTCGGCATAACACTTCACCTGTTATGTTGCGGCCAAATTTATGTTGCGTCTCCGGGGGATGAGCCAAGGATGTCAGTGATTTCCTTGGCCCAAGCCGCCACATAAGAAGAACGGCGATGGTAGTTCGCTACAGGGCTTTCAGGAATGCCATTAATGACGGCAGAGATCGCTGCCGTGGGGGCTCTTTCAAGCCGCTGACTTCAACCTTGGCCAACGCCTTTGCCTTCATTT
This sequence comes from Mesorhizobium sp. M5C.F.Cr.IN.023.01.1.1, assembly GCF_003997585.1. Classification (NCBI taxonomy): domain Bacteria; kingdom Pseudomonadati; phylum Pseudomonadota; class Alphaproteobacteria; order Hyphomicrobiales; family Phyllobacteriaceae; genus Mesorhizobium; species Mesorhizobium sp. M5C.F.Cr.IN.023.01.1.1. The sequence continues at coordinate 4,953 of NZ_RZSU01000152.1, forward strand.
CCAGATCAACCTCGGCGTAGATGTGCGTGGTGTCCAACGACACATGGCCGAGCCAGGCGCGGATCGTGTCGATATCGACGCCGGCACGCAGGAGGTGGACGGCTGTCGTGTGACGAATCGTATGGGGCTGACGCGCTTCGTGGCCACGGCCTGACGCGCTTCGTGGCCGCGGTCGGCACGGTTTTTCTCGCCATGGCGGCATATTGCGTCACGACGCGGTGTATTCCGAACCGTGTCAAAGGTTCCTTCATCCGCCCCAGAAAGACTGCATCGCTCCTATCCCGATCGGTCACGAGGCGAGCCAGCGATATCGCACGACGACGCGACACTTGAGCGGCTGCTGTTTGGCCGTGCCGGTCGTCCGCCGCAAGACCTAAGCGAACCGAACTTTGCGCTGATCGCCAGGGAGTTGAAGCGCAAGGGGGTGACGCTGACGCTGTTGTGGCAGGAGTATCGCGCCGCCAACCCCGACGGCTACGGCTACACCTGGTTCTGCGAGCACTTCGCCGCTTTCGAGCGCCGGACGAGCGCGACATTCCGCAACCGGCATGCGGCGGGCGCGGTGATGCAGACGGACTATGCCGGGCAGACGGTGCCGGTGATCGATCCGGCGACCGGCATCATTTACCCGGCGCACATTTTTGTCGCGGTGCTGGGCGCCTCCAATCTGACCTTCGCCTTTGCCAGCTCCAGCCAGAAGCTGCCGGACTGGATCGAGGGCCAGGTGCGAGCGCTCGCCTTCTTCGGCGGCGTCACCAGAGCGATCGTGTGCGACAACCTGAAGGCCGGTGTCGTCAAGACGCTGTGGTTCGAGCCGACGCTGAACGCGACCTTTGCCGCGATGGCCGAGCATTACGACACCACCATCCTGCCGACCCGCAGCCGCAAGCCGCGCGACAAGGGCAAGGTCGAAGGCGCGGTGCTGATTGTCGAGCGCTGGATTCTGGCGCGGCTGAGGAACCGATCCTTCTTCTCGATCGCCGAGCTCAACGCGGCGATCGCCGAACTGCTCGAGGAGCTGAACAACCGGCCGATGCGCCATGTCGGCCAAAGCCGCCGCGAACTGTTCGGGGAGATCGAGCGGCTGCCTTGAAGCCGCTGCCGGCGGCACCGTTCGAATACGCCGAGTGGAAGTCGGCGAAGGTCCATCCTGACTACCATGTCGAGGTCGACAAGACCTTTTACTCGGTGCCGCACCGGCTGATCGGGCGCACCGTCGAGGTGCGGCTCACGCATCGAGTGGTCGAGATCTTCCACGATCACCAGCGTGTCGCCAGCCATGTCCGTCGCTCACAGCGTTCCGGCCATGTCACCGTCAACGAACACATGCCCAAGGCGCACCAGCGCTACGCCAACACCACGCCGGCCAGCCTGATCAGCAGGGCGGCCAGGATCGGCCCCAACGCCGCCATCCTGGTCGAGCGCATGATGCGCGACCGGCCGCATCCGGAACAGGGATATCGCTCGGCCATGGGCATCCTGTCGCTGGCGCCGCGCTATGGGCCGGAGCGTCTCGATGCCGCCTGCGAGCGGGCGCTGCTGATCAACGCGATCGCCTACTCCTCCGTCACCGCCATCCTCAAAGCCGGCCTCGACCGGGCCAGCTCCGCAGAACCGGCAAAGCCGACACCCCAGACGCCAACATCCGCGGCTCCACCTATTACCGTGAAGGAAAAAGAAAGAATGCTGACGAACCCTACCCTCGACCAGATGCAGGCCCTCGGTCTGGCCGGCATGGCTGCCGCCTGGCGCGAACTGGCCGAACGCAACAACGCCAACGAACTCAGCCGTGACGAGTGGCTCGGCCTGATGCTCGACCGCGAGGTCGCCATGCGGGCCGACAAGCGCGTCCGGAACCGGCTCGCCTCAGCCAGGCTGCGCTTTCCCGAAGCCTGCATCGAGGACATCGACTTTGCCGCGCCGCGCGGACTCGACCGGCGCAGCACCATGGCGCTCGCCCAGGGCAAATGGCTGAAAACTCATGAGAACCTGATCGTCACCGGCCAGACCGGAACCGGCAAGTCGTGGCTGGCCTGCGCCTTCGGACGGCAAGCGGCACGGCTCGATCATTCCGTGCTCTATGTGCGCGTGCCGCGCCTGTTCGAGGATTTGGCGCTCGCTCGTCTCGATGGCCGCTTCCCACGCCTCATCGACAAACTCACCCGCGCGCAACTGCTCATCCTCGATGACTTCGGAACTCACAGCCTCACCGACCAACAGCGCTTCCATCTGTTCGAAATCGTCGAGGAACGCTATCGCCGCAAATCCACCCTGATCACCGCCCAGCTCCAGGGCGACGCGGGCCTTCCGTAACGAGACGAGCAGCCGCTCCAGTAGGACTTCATCCAATTCGGATGCTAGGCCCGAAACGCCGGTCGTGCTCAACGATCCGGTCCTGTATCGACACTACGGTTTCATAACGAGCTACAAGGCTCGTGAGGACTTCCTGATGATCGGAGGTCATACGCTGCCCGTTCTGGGCAAGGAGCGGGCATCAAGCTTAAGGCGTTCATAAAGAACGGCCTCATCGAACTCGCCGTCCGAGAACAGTGCCATTACGCTCACGCTCAGGCGCTCCGCCTGCATGCTACTAACGGAGATACCTGCCTCGGCGCAGACACGATCAAAGACCTGCTTCAACAAAGCCAGGTCGCTGGGATAGGCAATGCCACTCATTGAGCTGGTGTTACTGACCATAGCTGTTCCTCCCATTAGGGCGGAAGGGTGGCCGTCGCTCAACGGCGATGCCACATGTAAATCGCCGATGGAAGCAGGCTACTCCGATTCATGCGGAGAGTCTGGGAAAGGGCTGCTAGAGTTCTGCTCACCGAAGTCGCGCCTCCCGAGACAGAACCCAAGCAGCGATCCTTGGTCAATTCCAAGATATCAAGAGTTGGAAACGTACCAAACAGAGGATGGGGATGTTTGGTATTCAGTGAGGCGCTTTCTATGGACACGCTCAAGTGGCTTCTCAGCTGCTGAACTGCGGCATGCACTAAATCGCCACCTGTGTTCCGATCTCGACGACGCGTCCGGTCGGGATCTGGAAATATTCCGTTGCGTCGGCCGCCGTGCGCGCCAGCCCGATGAACAGCTTGTCCTGCCAGACCGGCATGCCGGAATTGGGCGAGGCCTTGAGCGAGCGCCGCGACAGGAAGAAAGAGGTCGTCATGATGTCGAACTTCCAGCCCTGCTTGCGGCAGATCGCCAGCGCGCGCGGGATATTGGGCTGCTCCATATAGCCGAAGGTCAGCGTCACCCGCATGAACAGCTCGTTGATCGTTTCCATCTTGACCCGGTCACTGTCGGGCACGACGGGTTGTTGCGCCGTCACCACCGAGAGGATGACATTCTGTTCGTGCAGCACCTTGTAGTGCTTCAGGCTGTGCATCAACGCGGTCGGCGCGCTGGCGGGATCGCTGGTCAGGAACACGGCCGTACCGGACATCAGCTGCGGTTTCCTCTTCAACAGATTGCCTGCAAGGGAATCGAGCGGAATCTCGTTCCTGCGCGTCTTGTCGAATAGATACCTGGTGCCTCTTATCCAAGTCCACATGGTCATCACGATCACTGCGGCAATGGCAAGCGAGGCCCAGCCGCCTTCGAATACCTTGACGATGTTGGCTGCAAAGAAGCCGGTATCGATGAAGACGAACACCGCCATTAAGGCTATCGCGACGCCGAGCGGCCATTTCCAGATGCGCGTCATGACGACATAAAGCAGTATGTTCGTCACCAGCATGTTGCCTGTCACCGAAATGCCGTAGGCCGAGGCAAGCTTGCTGGATTCGCCAAAGCCGACCACCAGCAGCATCACCACGAGCGCCAGTAGCATGTTGACGCGCGGCATATAGATCTGGCCGGATTGTCTTTCCGACGTATGCAGGATTTCCAGGCGCGGCAGCATGTTGAGCTGCACTGCTTGCCTGGTCAGCGAGAAAGCGCCGGAGATCACCGCCTGGCTGGCGATCACGGTCGCCGCCGTCGCCAGCACCACCATCGGGATAAGCATCCGGCCTTCGTTCATCTCGAAGAAGGGATGACCGACGACACCGCCATTCGCCAGCACGAAGGCGCCTTGCCCGACATAGTTGAGCAACAGGCAAGGAAACACGATGGCCAGCCAGGCAAGCACGATCGGCTTGCGCCCGAAATGGCCGAGGTCGGCATAGAGCGCCTCAGCGCCGGTGACGGCGAGAAAAACCGCACCAACCGTGACGAAGGCGACTTCGGGCGAGTTGATCAGGAATGACACGATATAATGCGGGCTGATTGCCAGCAGGATTTCCGGGTCGTCCATGATGTGGTTGAGGCCGGAAAGGCCGATGGCCAGGAACCACAGCGCGGTAACGGGCCCGAACACCAATCCTACGCCGCCGGTGCCAAACCGCTGTACCGCAAACACGACCGCCAGAATGGCCAGTGTCAGCGGCACCACATAGGGCTGGAAGGTCGGCGTGACGACATTCATACCTTCGACCGCCGACAGCACCGAGATCGCCGGCGTAATGACTGCGTCGCCGAAAAAAAGCGCCGCGCCGACAATGCCGATGCCGAGGATCACCGCCGAGCGCGTCGGGAAACTGTTGCGCGCCAGCGCCATCAGCGACAGCACCCCGCCCTCGCCGCGATTGTCGGCACGGAGCACGAACATGATGTATTTGATGGTGACGGTGATCGTCAGCGACCAGATGATCAGCGAGAGTACGCCGAGGATGTCGCCACGGTTGGCGACGTTGCCACCGGCCGATGCGTGCAACGCCTCTCGGAATGCATAGATCGGGCTGGTGCCGATATCGCCGTAAACCACGCCCAACGCGCCCAGCATCAGCACCTTGGTGCTGTGCTGCTCGACCTCAGAATGGCTCGATTGTTCGACAGGTTCTGCCTCGTTACCAGCATTGGTAAGGGCCATGGACGACACTCCCATAAGCGGGCGGTGCTCTACGCTTGCTGCACTGCAATATCAAGTGCCGTCACGTAATGTCTGCGTCTCGGTATTGCCTATCGCTCGTCGGCTTCGCAGACTCGTCAGCCCCGAAGCGGCTTGGGAATTTTTGCGAGACTACGCTGAAGCTCCGGGAGCAACGATGCCCCGAGCCAGTATCGGATTAGGTCGATGCTCGGGCGCGCGAGCTCAGATGCCGAGAGCTTAAATTAACGCTGTAGCCGTGTAACAGACTGTGTAACAAATGCCGCGAAAAGTTCAATATTTTCAAGGACGTAAGCGTCAAGTCGAAAGACGCTCTCGCCGCCATCTTCAAGTGGTAAGGGCGATCAGATCTCGGGGAAATTGGAGGCAGCAGCGGACCTGCGACTTGCTCAACGCTCCGCTTCTGAGATAAGGTTGGGATGCGATGGCATTGAGCGAATAGAGCGATTTCCGGGAACCGAACCAATCCACAGAAATATTTTGTTGGTATTTTTGTTGGCTATCCCTGCTCTTGTGTGGGCGTCAACTATTTGGAAACAAAGCCAGATTTCCTTCGCTTCGAATCCGCCTCTGGGCACCACTAAATTCTCCAAGGAAATCAGCGCTCTAACAAGTGGCAAACTCTGCCACTTGATCGATTTCATGTCGCATCATGTTGCAAACGGCTACCGTTGATTTCCAAGGGCTTCCTGCCACTATCGGCAGGTCCACGCGACATGGATGCAACATGAAGGGATGACGGCGACCTATGGGAACTATGCTAGAGAATCACATCGCTTGGATGAAAAAAGAGGTCGCCAGCCTCACTGATCAAATCCGCATCATCGAAGAAGGCAAAGCCCGCTATTATTCACGGCACGACGACGGGCCACAGGTGGAGATGACCCAGACGTTTCTGGCTGAAAACAAGCGATCGAAGGCCGAACTTGAAGAACTTCTGAAGCAATACGAATAGGCACCGTCGCGGAAAGGCGGGCACAGAAAAAGCCCGCCACCGTGAGGCAGCGGGCTAGCAAGTGGAAATGCTTTTCCGGTTGATCAGTGCCGCCCAGCGGGGGGCATCGAGAAATTCAAGGAATGCGTTTGCTACTTCAGTGGCGCTCGCGTCGGTGCGGATTGTGTCACAGCCCCGAACAATCGCCGCTGCGATTTTCAACATGTCCGATCGACTGCCGACAAGTTTGGCCACCAGCGAGTTCTCCGGAGATTTGTCGTGGATTGACCGGCCAGACGCTACGAGCAGCAGGCGCATATTGTCGCCAATAGCCTGTAGCGGGAGTGCGCTGGTGACAAAAGTGTTGACAAGAGCCAGTGGCTCGACGGTGGGAATCTCCACGCCAGGGAACAGTGCGGTGCTCATTCCCCGTGCCCTCTTCCAGTCCATGTGATTTTGCTGACACTGGGTTCTGACAAAATTCCTGATCGTTTGGAAATCTTCGCCTCGGGCGCACATCTCTTTGACAGCGGCGATGATCGCTAGAATTTCTATCCTCAATCGGTGCGCCTCTTCCGGCGGCTACACCTCGACAATCAGCCGCCGCTGTTCGGCAACCGCCACGTTGAGCGCTCGCGTCGAAGCCAACGATCCTGACGTTTTCTCAGCCTAAAGCGCGGCTGGCTCCGCATCGACAGGCTGCCCGCGATGTTCGCGGCGCTGATCGCGGTCAGGTCATGACTCAGGCAATCTCGATCTCGTCGGCAGGACCTTCGCCACCGTTGCCGAATCCGGCGTTAACATTGCCGCTATTGCCCGCCGTTGTCAGCGCGCGACGCTGCCGCTGCCTCCGACGCTGCCGCTGCCGCTGCCGTCAATGCTGCCGCTGCCGCCGATGCTGCCGGTGCCGCCGACGCTGCCGGTGCCGTGGTCGCCGACGCTGCCGCTGCCGGCGATGGTGTCCCTACTAGCTGTGCCTGTCGGATGGCCCTCGCCATTGGTGAGCGGCGGGCACACGCGACATGGCTTCCCCGCCGAGATCTGGCGCTCAATCGCCTGCGCAAACGCTGGAACGGTCGCCGTTGAGCCGAAAAATGCACTTGCAATCAGCACCATACCGGTGCCGGCGAGGAGATGATGGATGGTTTTCATTGTGTTGCTCCCTAAGATTTTCACCTTGGGTTAACAATTGAAACTCAGAGCTTGTTAAATCGGTTCCCTGCCATGTCGGTCTTAGGCGGGCCGTGGCCGGAAACTGGCCGTTTGGCAAGCGCCTGGGGTTGATTTTGAAACGCAGGCGAGCCGCTGGACGCGATCTCGCCCTTGGCTGGTCTTATGGACCGGGATGCGGCTCCCGCGCGTCCTGACGCGCCGTAGGACTCGCCAATCGCCCATCCTGCGCCAGTCTGGTCAGCCGCGCATCGTCTTCGATCC